>CAZDSN010000529.1:0-3582 GCA_964507675.1 uncultured Ardenticatenaceae bacterium
GGGTGAAGACACCCCATCCCCCAACCCCTTGAGGGGGAAGGGGGCTTTTTGGAGAGGGCGGCGAGATTACCCGATTGTTTTCTCAATGTCCAATAGAGTGGAGAATAGACAGCAATCAACCCCAAACAGATATAGAAGCACAGATAGGGCGAGCAACTGGTAACTATCCACGGCCAACTTTATAATTGCTGCTATGATGGAACAGTTAGACGGATTGATCATCAAGGCGCAGAGCGGGTTTTTTACGGTACGCACGGAGGCGGGGGATTATGTTTGTCAGATTCCGGGGCGGTTGAAGAAGGAGCGGCAAGATAGCGACCTGGCGGCAGCGGGGGATCGGGTGACTATTTCGGTACTGACAGAGGATACGGGCATGATCGAGGCGATTGCCCCACGCCAGCGGGTGCTATCGCGCGCCCGACCCACAGGGCGCAATACGCGGGACGCGCTCAGCGACCGCGAGCAGGTGCTGTTGGCTAATCCGGATCAGGTGGTGCTGGTGTTTTCTATCCGCCAGCCGGCCCCCAGCCTGCGCAAACTGGATCGCTTCCTGGTGGTGGCCGAGCGGAATGATTTGCCGGCCATCATTTGTGTCACCAAAACAGACCTGGTGCAGCCTGATGCCGCGGCGGCCCTGTTCCAGCTTTATGCAGACATTGGCTACACAGTCCTGTACACCAGCATCAAGACAGGCGCCGGGCTGGCGGCGCTGCATGACATCCTGGCGGGCAAAATCTCGGTGCTGGCCGGCTCTTCAGGCGTGGGCAAGACCAGCCTGCTCAACGCCTTACAGCCGGGCCTGGGCTTGCAGGTGCGCGCGGTGAGCCGGGCCACGGACAAAGGAATGCACACCACCCGTTACGTGGAGTTGACGCCCTTTGCCGGCGGCTACGTGGCGGATACGCCGGGTATCCGCAGCCTGGCTTTGTACGACATTGAGGCGGACGAACTGGACGCCTACTTTCGAGAGATAGCCCCGTTGGTGGCCGAATGCCAGTTCAGCGACTGCACCCACACCCACGAGCCGGGCTGCGCCGTACGCCAGGCGGTGGCTGATGGCCGTGTGTCCCCTGCCCGCTACGACAGCTACCTGCGGCTGCGGGAAGAACAGGAAATGCTTGACCAGGCGGCTTATGGCTTGTTATAGTTGGAGCGAAAGGTTACTAAAGCGTAACATGGCGCTGCCCACATCCAATGAGGCGAGAGTGAAAGGTGAAGAAACCATTTCCTGGCAACATGCTAAGGCTGAACTCAAGAGCCGAGGGCATAAATGTATGACCTTATGAACCTGACCACAAGAGAAGAGGCGCTGCCCCGCATTATTGATGAAACAAGCGCGCATTATCGCCGCAAACTGCCTGTTGGCGGCGAGAAGACGTGCGCCTGTAAGCCGAATCATCTGAACTGCATGACGGCTAAAGAGTGGATTAAGAGCCAGTTGGGCGTGTGGCAGTTCTATTATGAGGGGCGCGATATTCGGGACAAGACGCGACACCCGGCTACTTTCCCGGTGGCGTTGGCGGAAAAGGTCATTGCGTTATTTACACATGAGGGGGAGCTGGTGCTGGATCCGTTTGTGGGCAGCGGCACGACGCTGGTGGCAGCGCAGGCGTTGAACCGGAATGCCGCAGGCTTTGATTTGCAGGCAGATTATGTGGCGCTGTGCGGCGAACGGTTGGCAAATAACAATCTTTTTAACCAGGCGCAGCAACTGGTTATTCAGGACGATGCGCTAAACAGCGATTATTATCTGGAACCGGGTACGGTCAAGCTCATCTGGACATCGCCGCCCTATGCCAACCTGCTGAACCGCCAACGAAAGAATAAGTCGCGGCGAGGGGATGAAAGGAAAAACAAGCAGTTTGGCAAAGTTGAACAATATTCGCAGCACCCACGCGATTTGGGGACGATGCCGCTGGCGCAATATACGCAGGCTATGGGGGATATTTTCGAACGCCTCTTGCCTCTGCTACAACCAAAGGGGCATTGTGTAATTAACGTGCCCGATATGTGGTGGGAAAACCAGAGGATTACTATCCATGTGGCGCTCATTGATGAACTGCGTCGCCGTGGTTATGAGTTAAGAAACGTCATCATCTGGGATAGAACCAACATTGTCAATCGCATTGGTATCTTTGGCTGGCCCGCCAATTATGTCACAATGGGGACAACGTTTGAGTATGTGCTTGATTTCTGGCGCCCTCCTGATCAGGGAGAAAGATAACGCTGGCTGGCAGACCAGGCAGCACTGGCATTCTGGCTATGAGCAGTTTATGCGGTTGGTTTAAGGTTATGAAGCGCGGCGTGTGGCTGGTGGGCTGGCTGCTGTTGTTAGCGGCTTGCGCGGAGGCGGCGGCACCGGCGGGTCAGGGGAGCGCGGCAACGACGGCGGTGGCGCCAGAGTTTGCAGCGTTCTACGATGCGCATGGACAACTACGGACTTTTGGTTACCCGTTGACGGGGCCTTTTGTGGATCCGGAAAATGGGCGCATGGTGCAGTATTTTCAGAATTTGCGCCTGGAAGTGAATCCGGCTAATGAGCAAGTGGAGGTGACGCCGTTGGGGGTGTGGGCAATGGCGGAAGTCGGAAGGGCCGCTGGCGCAACGGCAGACGTTGGCGTGCCAGTGGCGCTGCCGTTCCAGGATTTTTACGAGCAGTATGGGGGGGAGGCGTTGTTTGGGCCGGCTATTTCGGGGCAGGTGGAGGAAGGGGGGCGGTGGGTGCAGTATTTCCGCAATGCTCGCCTGGAGTGGCAGGCGGAGGCGCTGCCTGAGTGGCGGGTGCAGGCGGCGCAACTGGGGCAGGCGCATTATCTCCGTTCGGGGGCGGTGTATACGTATCACCAGCAGCGGCGGGGGCAGGATTTTATTCCCGATGACCTGGCGGGCTTGCGCCAGGTGAGTGTTTCGGCAGCGGCGGCGTATCCTATTTTGTTTGCCGGCGACGAGCAGCGGTTGTCTGTGACGGCGTTGACGCCGGATGGTTATCCGGCGGCGGGGGCGGCGGTGCGGGCGACGCTGGCGTTCGCGGATGGGGGGGCGCAGGAGGTATGGCTGCCGGCGACGGATGGCGCCGGCAAAACCGCCGCGTCTATCACGCTGGCGCAGTTTGTGCCGGGCGAGGCGGTTCGGGTGCAGATTGTGGTGCAGTCATCTGCCGGGGAACCGCTGGGGAGGTATGAACTGCGTTTCAGGATGTGGTGGTAGGGAATATTAATTGGCGACCCGTATAAAATTTCCGGGTTCAATTGTTCCCGCGAGCCATCGGGCGTTTTGGCGTGGGAGGAGTTAATTTCATGAATGGCGAAAAAACGCGGGTTTTTGCAGGATATTTAAGTATAGATTGGTTTGAAATTGTCCGTTCTGGGTGATTTTGACTCGTTTTTTGGGGGGCGACGGGCGGTGGAAAGGGGGATAATGATTTTGTGTCAGGAGGGGGCTTGATGATGGGGTCTGTGGGATTTAATTGTCCCCTTGTAGGGGTCGGAAACGAGTTTACTTCGTGGATTGTGGATGGTGTAGGAGAAACCCCCATCCCCCAACCCCCTTCCCCCTCAAGGGGGAAGGGGGCTTTTCGGAGAG
>CAZDSN010000530.1:0-3581 GCA_964507675.1 uncultured Ardenticatenaceae bacterium
CTCCAGGGGGAAGGGGGTTGGGGGATGGGGGCTTACCCCTGGGGGTGTCCTCACCCCCGTTTACCGAATTATTTTCTTAAACCTCAACCAGCATGTCCTATATTTTCTCCGCGCCCTCCGCGTCTCCGCGTGAAACTGTTTGGTCAAACAAGGTCAGGGCGCTTTTTCCTTGAGAGCGTTTAGTTCGTCCGCGGAGAGAATGGCAAAGGTGCCGGTGACGCTGGCGATGAGGACGTCGTTTTGGGTGATGCGGCATTGGGTGGTGAGGGTGCGGCTGCCTTTGTGAATGGTTTCGGCGTGGGCGGTTAAAATGCCGGCACGAGCTGGCCCATGATACCGTATTTGCATATCTTGCGTCACCAGGCGGCGCTCGCCCAGCGCAGATAAAGCCGCGCCGCCGCAAGCTGAATCCGCCAGGGAAAAAGCCACCCCGCCATGAGCGATCCCCAGCGGATTGAGCAGGTGGGGCTGCACTTCCAACGTGGCGCTGCACCGCCCCTCGCCATAAGCCGTGAACCGGATGCCCAAGACTTGCGTGAAGGGGCCTGCCGGCACATAGGCCCCCTGATTAAGCGTCTGCAAAACAGAAACGGCAATGTGGCCTGTCCCATCCTGCAGTTGGTCAACCAGAGTGTGGGCTTGTTGTAAGATGACGTTATCCAACATAGTTTCCTGGATGAAGACAATCACAGATTTCGCAGATTTGTTTCATAAGCCGGTCATGGTCAGCGTTCTGACCAATGACCACTCTTCACGGCCCACTATTTTCGCGCGTGATTATAGCATACCCCCACCCTTCTTGACACCTCCCCTGCCCACACTATAATCCAAAGGTGTGCGTCAGATGTGCTCGCTATGCTCCTTTTGACCACCATCCACTAACAACTGACCATTTCTTCAGGAAGGTCGCATGAAACGTATTGTCCGCGCCCCCGTGGGGACTGAACTACATTGTAAAGGCTGGCTGCAAGAAGCCGCTTATCGCATGTTGCAAAACAACCTGGATCCCGACGTAGCTGGCGATCCCGACAACCTGATCGTGTATGGCGGGCGTGGGCGGGCGGCCCGCAACTGGGAAGCTTTTGACGCTATTCTGGCGGCGCTGCGCCAGTTGGAAAATGACGAAACGCTGCTGGTGCAAAGCGGTAAGCCCGTAGCCGTTTTTCGCACCCACCCCGACGCGCCGCGCGTGCTCATTGCCAACTCCAACATTGTGCCCCATTGGGCCACTCAGGAAAACTTCGACAAATGGGAAGCGGAAGGGTTGATCATGTATGGGCAGATGACTGCCGGCAGTTGGATTTACATTGGCACGCAGGGCAATTTGCAAGGGACGTTTGAAACATTTGCCGCCGCCGCCCGCCAGGCTGGCTGGCCTTCGCTGCGCGGTAAATGGGTCCTCACCGCCGGACTGGGCGAAATGGGCGGCGCGCAGCCCCTGGCTGTGACCATGAACGAGGGGGTTGGCCTGCTGGTGGAAGTGGACGAATGGCGCGCTAACCGCCGTCTGGAGCACCATTATATTGACGAGGTGGCCGAGGACCTGGAAGAGGCGCTGAAACGGGTGCAATATTACGTCGAAAAGCAGCAGCCCCGCTCCATTGGCTTGATCGGCAACGCCGCCGCCATCTTCCCAGAGTTAGTTCAGCGCAATTTGATCCCCGACGTGGTTACCGACCAGACCTCCGCCCACGATCCCCAGGCGTATTTCCCCCATCACCTCTCCTTTGCCGAGGGGCGCGAATTGCGCCAGCGCGATCCCGCCGCTTTTCAGGAATTGGCGATGGCGTCTATGGCCCGGCAGTGCCAGGCCATGGTGGAAATGCAGCGGCGCGGAGCGATTGTGTTCGACTACGGCAACAATCTGCGGCAGCGGGCTTATGATTACGGGGTGCTGGACGCTTTCAGCTACCCGGGTTTCATTCCCGCCTATATTCGCCCGCTCTTTTGTGAAGGCAAGGGTCCCTTCCGCTGGGTGGCGCTCAGCGGCGACCCGGCGGACATTTACGCCACGGATCAGGCCGTTCTAGAGTTGTTCCCCCACGATGAACAGCTACACCGCTGGATCAAGATGGCCCAGGAGCAGGTACATTTTCAAGGCCTGCCGGCCCGCATTTGCTGGCTAGGGTATGGTGAACGGGCTCGCGCCGGTTTGAAGTTCAACGAAATGGTTGCCAGCGGCGCAGTCAAAGCGCCTATTGTGATTGGCCGTGACCATCTGGATGCCGGCTCTGTGGCCAGCCCTAACCGGGAAACGGAAAAGATGCGCGATGGCTCCGACGCCATTGCCGACTGGCCCATTCTCAATGCCTTGATCAACGCCGTCAGCGGCGCCACCTGGGTTAGTTTCCACCATGGCGGCGGCGTCGGCATTGGGTACAGCTTACATGCGGGTCAGGTTATCGTGGCGGATGGCACGCCGGCGGCGGCGGCGCGGCTGCAGCGGGTGCTCACGGTGGACCCCGGGATGGGGGTGGCCCGCCACGTGGATGCAGGTTACGAACGGGCCATTGAAGTCGCCCGCGAGCGCGGCGTCAAAATTCCGATGCTCAAGTAGCGCCCTGACGGCTCATTAAGAAGGCGCTATCTGATAGGCACTGAAAATCCCATGACAACGTATTATCGGGCCGACATCCTGGAAAACAACTTGAAGGAACTGATCAACCAGGTTCCGGGACTGGAGGGAGCTGTGATTGTCAGCTCGGAAGGGTTCGTTGTGGCTGCCTATCCCAACGAACTGAGCGGTGGCCGCCAGGAGACAAATACGCCGCAGGTGGCGGCTATGGCCGCCACCCTGGTGGCTTTGGGCGAGACGACTCTGGCCCGCCTGTCGCGCGGCGACATTGAGCGCCTGCTGATTGAAGGCAAAGAGGGGGCGATTGTGGTTTATCCCATTAACGTCAACGCTGCCCTGGCGGCGCTGCTGGCCAAAGACGCCAAAGTGGGTTTGACTTTGCTAGCCGTGGCCCGCGCTGCGGAAAATATAGGTCACATTCTCAACGGGAGGTCATAACGCCCATCCAATGTCCTACTTTACGTAAGAATCAAACCATGCTATATTATGGTCAAGTTTTAAGCGGGGCGAGCCTGATGCACGGGTGTCAGTGCAACAAATAGTCAGGTTAGGAGGCAAAGAAAAGATGTCACAGCAGTTTTTACGAAAACTTTTTGCATTGTTTGTTGTTTTAATGCTGGTTCTGGTGGCTTGCGAGCGACCCTTGCAGCAGCCTGATACGCCGACCGAAAGCGCCCCGACTGCCGAAGTTGCCGCGGGCGAGCAGCAGGCGGGCGAAACGCCCGCTGGAGGCGAAACGCCTGCTGAAGGCGAAACGCCCGCTGAAGGCGAAACGCCTGCCGAGGGCGAAGCCGCCCCCGCCGAGGGGGAAGGCGCTGGTGAGTCGCCGCGCCCGGGCGAAGCAGCCACCGTTGAAGGCGAAGCTGCTCCTGCCGAGGGTGAAGCTGCTCCTGCTGAGGGTGAAGCGACCCCCGCCGAAGGGGAGGCCGCACCTGCTGAGGGTGAAGCCACCCCCGCTGAAGGGGAGGCCGCGCCTGCTGAGGGTGAAGCTGCCCCCACTGAAGGT
>CAZDSN010000531.1:0-3579 GCA_964507675.1 uncultured Ardenticatenaceae bacterium
CCACCGCCGGAGTCAACGTAGAAAATGAGGGCGGCCATCTCCTCGTCCCGTTCTGCCTGGCGCAGCATCTCGCCAATTGTGGCTTCGCCGGCCATGGCCCCGCCCAGCAGCGGAACAGGCAGCTCCACCGGCGGCCGGCGACTATGTCCCGTGATGATAGCGCCCTCCAGGCTAATGACGCCAATATACTGCTCCGTGTAGCGGCGAAAGCGGCGCAGCAGCACGCGGCGGGCCTGCTTCCAGGTGATCAAATTCGCCTGGGGGCGCTCCGGTGGCGTTTCGGCCAGGGCTGCTTCAGCCGCCGCCGCAGGCTCTACCGCAGGCGCTGCCTCAAGCACCGTTTCGGTCGCCGCCGCAGGCGCTACATCAGGCGCGTTGTCTAGCGCCATGTCAGCCTTGCCGTTGGTGCGGGGCGCAGCCAGTAAATACGCCAGTTCGTCCTCGTAAGCGACGTCGTCAATTAACTGCTGCGCCTGAGCGTCAGCGGCAAACAGTGGCGCCCGGTCCATGAGGGCTTTTATTTGCGTTGGCGTCATTCCCCGTCCGGCGGCCATATCGCTGGTAATCAGTTCGAACTGGTCGTCCAGCAGCCAATTAAGCTGCTGCTGGTGTTCCGGGCTCATATCAGCGCGGCTGATGGCGTCCGCGGCGGTTTTATAGGGGGAAATCTGGACGACGTCGGCTTGCAAGCCGGCTTTAGCCAGCGCGTCTTTTAAGAAAACCGTTTGGGAATACAGCCCGAGTACCTCGAATTGGGCAGTGGGCGGGGCGATGATGCGGTCGGCGGCGCAGGCCACATAATAATGAGGCAGGTCGAGTTGTGTGGTGAAAATAACGACTTTTTTGCCTGCCTGTCGCAGCCGCAGCAGCCCGGCGCGCAGATTTTGCAGCGTGGCTAATCCACCGCTCAGGTTCTCCAACAGAATCAAGACGCCGCGCACGTTGTCCGCGTCAGCCAGCAGACGCCAGCGCACGTTAAGCGTTTGCAGGCTGAGCGGTTCCGGCGGCAGCGGCAGTTGGCGCTGCCAGAAACTGCGCGGTGGACCAGAGCGTTGGGGGAGCGGCCCGCCGATGTGCATCACCACGTAATCGGCCTGCAGTTTGCGCCTGCGCCGCAGCCAGTTGCTCCAATGAACGCGCGCCTGCCCCCATCTGTCAGCCACAGCCTGGCGGGACCTGCCTAACCGCTGCCTCATTGTCCGCAGCCAACGCCGCTTTGGTTTCTCTTGTGTGTCAACGTCACTCATCATACTCTCCTGGTTCCTGGCAAGATGCAGCGGGCTGTAACCGTACTACGAATAGCCAGTAGAGGCAGGTTTCAAACCCATCCTGACCGCAATTTTGGCGCGCCCATGCTCTGGCGAGTATAATACAACCTTTGATAGCTGAACAGTACGCGCAGGGAGCTGGGATTAACCTGGCTGAGAGGGTGGTTGTGATTTGCCACCGACCTGATGACCTGATCCGGATAATGCCGGCGTAGGCACATGCGAAGCCCGCATTTTGACTCCAAAGCCACCCGGAACAGGGTGGCTTTTTTTGTTGCTGTGGAGAAGCGATGGCTGTTTTACTGTTTGCCAACGGCGATATGCAAAATGATGGGCAGTTGTTGTGGGTAGAGCCGTTTCTGGCGCAGGCCAGCTTGATTATAGCCGCGGATGGCGGCGTTCGATTCGTCCGCTTGTTGGGGCGCTGGCCGGACGTGGTGGTAGGGGATTTGGACTCTATGCCGGCATCCTGGCAGCAGGAACTCACGGCAGCCCAGGTGCAGATCGTGCATTATCCGGTGGCCAAGGATGAGACAGACCTGGAACTGGCGTTGCTGCATGCCGCCGCCGAAACCGCCGCCGCCGAACCAATCCTGATTTTTGGCGCATTGGGCGGGCGCCTAGACCAGACGCTGGCTAACATTTTGCTGCTGGCCCATCCTGCTTTGCAGGACCGCGCCGTACGGCTGGTGGAGCCTTTCCAGCAGGCATGGCTGGTGCGGGATGAAACTGTTATCCACGGCCAGATAGGCGACAAAGTGTCGCTTATCCCGCTGGGCGGCGCGGTACAGGTGGCGCACACCAGCGGCCTGGCCTGGCCGCTGCACCATGACACGCTGGCCTTTGGCCCCGCGCGCGGCGTCAGCAATGTGATGCAAACCCGTACCGCCGCTATCCGTATCACGCACGGCCAGGCGCTGTGCGTACACATACAACGAGAGTGGAGCCGGTGATATATACCCCCTGGCCACTGACCACTTTTCACTACCCACTAGACTTAGAGACCAGACAGGTCTTATTATGGGAGGTTCTGATGCGTAAGTTTGTTTTGTATTGGCTATTGGTGATGCTGCCGGCGGCGCTGCTGCTGGCAGCGTGTGGAGAGCAGCAGCCGCCGACATTGACGCTGATGACGCATGATAGTTTTGCTATCAGCGAGATGACCTTGCAGCAGTTTGAGCAGGCGCATAACGTGACGGTGGAACTGCTGCCCTCCGGCGACGCCGGCGCGGCGCTGAACCAGGCTATTCTGGCTAAGGATGCGCCGCTGGCTGACCTGTTTTTTGGAGTAGACAATACCTTTATGGGGCGGGCGTTGGCTGCCGGCATTTTTATCCCGTACCGCTCGCCGGCGCTGGAGGTCGTGCCGGCAGCGCTGCAGCTAGACTCGACTTATCACCTGACGCCCATTGATTACGGCGATGTCTGCCTGAACTACGATGTCGCCTGGTTTGCGGAACACTCCCTGGAACCGCCTGCCGATCTGGACGCTTTGCTTGACCCTGCCTATCAAGGCTTGCTGGTCGTGGAAAATCCGGCGACTTCCAGCCCGGGCCTGGCTTTCCTGCTGGCGACGATTGCCGCTTACGGGCCAGAAGCGTATCTGGATTACTGGCGGCGGTTGCGCGCCAACGATGTGTTGGTGACTGCCGGCTGGGAGGATGCTTACTACGGTCACTTTACGGCTGCCAGTGATGGCGACCGCCCCCTTGTGGTCTCCTATGCCAGCAGCCCGGCGGCAGAGGTGTTCTATGGCGAACTGGAGGCTGCGCCTACGGCCAGCGTGACAGCGGCCAATGCCTGTTTTCGTCAGGTTGAGTTTGTGGGTATTTTGCAGGGCAGCCAGCAGCTAGAATTGGCGCAGCAGTTTGTTGATTTTATGTTGAGCCAGCCGTTTCAGGAAGACATTCCCCTGAATATGTTTGTCTTCCCGGCGCATGAGGACGCTGTTTTGCCAGAGGTGTTTACGCGCTGGGCGCAGCAGCCTGCATCTGTCGCCATCCTATCGCCGGCTGAGATCGACGCCCATCGGGAACAATGGATTGAAGCGTGGACGGATGTGGTGTTGCGCTGAAGCGCTTCTTAGACTGGCGCAGTCTCCGAGACTGCGCCAGTCTCTTGCGCCTGCGCCCGCAGTTGGCCGCAGCCGGCGGCAATGTCAATGCCTCGGCGCTGCCGCACGGTGTTGGGGATGCCATATCCGGCCACTATCTGCTGGAACTGGCGCACTGCCGGCATCTGGCTGGGCGCGCCGCCGTAGTAGTTCAACAGACATTTATTGACGGATAGAGACGGTGCAACTTGATGCGCG
>CAZDSN010000532.1:0-3575 GCA_964507675.1 uncultured Ardenticatenaceae bacterium
ACCAACTGCGAAGCCCGCTTAGCTTGTTGATCAATAATAGCCAAACGGTTTTTCTCATTTTCACTGAGCTTCGCGGACTGTTGTAGATTTTGGGCATACAAAGCGATAATGGCCAAAATGTTGTTAAAATCGTGGGCAATGCCCGCAGCAAGCTGCCCCACAACTGCTAACCGTTCCTGGCTTTGTAACTGGCGCTGAATCATTCGCTGCTCAGTTACCTCCCGGATAACCAGCACCCAGCCCTGGGGAATGGGTCCGTTCTCTAAAGGTTGAGCAATTACCTGAAAAATACGGCCGTTTTTCTCAACACCATGCCATTCACCAAGGGGCGGTGAAGTTAGCAAACTGGCTAACGACTTTTCACCCAATTGGAGCAGTTTGTCACCCACGCTGATATTGGCCAGAAACGATAGCTTGGCCTCCGCTTTTGGGTTTGTCATGAGAACCATACCGTTGGGATCAAGCAGGCAAACCCCTGCGGGTACGCTGTACATAATTTGCGTCACCTGTTCTGCTTGCACCTGTACCTGGGCCAGCAGTCGCTCGCGTTCTCGTTCTGCCTCCTTTTGCTCCGTTACATCAAAAATCGTGGAATAGAGCAAGGCACGGCCCTCAACGTGTACCGGACCGCTCGTCACTTCTACATCACGGATACGGCCGTTGGCCAGGCGGTGCCTAAAATAGAAATGACTTCGCTCCTCATTCTTGGCCCGTTCCATTTCAAGCTGCACCTCAGCTGGTGACAACGAGTTAATTTCGCCGATCTTTTTGCGCTTTAGCGCCTCCCTTGACCAGCCATAGAAATTGGCCGCTGCGTGATTGGCATCAACGATGGCACCATCCTGGGGATCGATAAGCAGCATTACCACCTGGTTGTCTTCAAACAAACTGCGATAGCGCAATTCACTTTCCTGTAAGGCTGATTCAACCAGTTTGCGCTGGCTGATATCCTGTTTGACGGCGATGAAGTGGGCAATTTCACCACTCTGATTTCGGACCGGTGTTATCGACTCCTCTTCAATATAGAGAGAGCCATCTTTGCGCCGGTTAATCAGCTCCCCACGCCATACCCGACCGCTGAGGATCGTGTTCCACATTTCTTCATAAAATGCCTGGCCGTGTTTACCAGACTTCACCAACTCTCTGGGGTTTTTGCCCAGCGCTTCTTCCCGCGTAAAACCAGTTAGCTCCAAAAATGCACTGTTTACCCATTCAATTTTTCCATCTATATCGGTAAGTACAATCGCGTTGGCCACTGCTTCCAGCGAGGCGCTAAGCAGCTGCATTCGGCTCTCAGTTTCGTGGCGATTGGTAATATCTTGGGCCACCACCAATCGAGCATTTCGGCCGTCATAGTGCAAAGCGTGGGAAGTAATTTCGACCTGGAACACCGTGCCATCTTTACGTTTGTGCCGCCACTCTCCAGCAAAATTCAACGGTGGCCACGGTTTTTCGACATCTTTCATCAATCGATCGATATCTTCAACCGGTCGGATGTCTCGCAGCGTCATGTTGATAAACTCTTCTTGAGAGTAGCCATACGTCTCTTTAGCTGCCCGATTCACGGCCAGAAAGCTCAAGGTTTCTAAATCGTACACCCACATTGGTAGTGGATTATGATCAAAGAGCAGTTCGTATTTATCGGCAATTTCAGATTGCCTGGCGAATGCTTGCTGTTCCCGCCGGTATGTGTCCGTCAGTAAAAGGTAAAACACCCCTGTTGTCGCAATGACATAGAGCAAGCCTTTGGCCGTCTGCCATAGTGCAAACTGTGGTAAAGAAGGGATGAGCCAGAGAAGCACGTAGTCTGTGAAGATTACCCAGGTTAAGCCAAAAAATACAAAAAGCAGGGTCTTGCGTAAAAATAGTTGAGTTAAGGTTGCCATGTGAACCTCACGTTTTGGCTGCCTCTCGGTTTATTTTTTAGTAGCGGCTATTATAGAGATTGTTGAATCCACAAAATACTCACAACATTAGTTTACCGGCTGTACGTCAGGCTGGCTATGAGATGAAGCCACTTTTATGTAAGAAATCTGTCCCCAACAGCAAGGACGCAATTCTCCCAATTGTCGGGAGATGGCTTTGATCTATGCAGCCATTGTGATCTATCAGGCGCTGGTTTTTCGAGATTGCATACACAACAACACATATTGATCAATTGTTGGGCTGCTGGTTCCGTAACCGGAAAGAGGGAAAATGATCACGGTTGGTTTCCTGGCGGATAATCTCGATACGATACCTACATTGACCCAAGTTGCCACCTATCAATTTTTGGCAACGAATTTCCGCGAATTAAAACCGAGGGCAGGGCATCGCTACGGAATTTGTCCGGGCAGGTATGCAATTGGCTCATAAGCAAAGGTATCAAGTTAATTTTGCCACAATCGCCATGGCTGGCAGGATACTGAAACGCTTAAGTTGGGAGTTTCTCAATACGGTATGACTCCCAGCAGACCTATGATCCACACGACCGTGAATGGCCATACAACCTCTGAGAACCCGTCACTGGTGACTTTGGCGCACACGGCGATTTTGACGCTCGGGCGCACCACTCCAGCTGGTTTTTGCAGCTGACAAGCCGCTGCCTCCGGCGATCTTGCCGGGCCTGGCTGTCGCTGGGCTGGTGGCGGCTTTGTGGACCAGGAAGAGAAGGATTGAGCACCGTAAGTAACCCAATGACTCAATTACCAATGCCCATTATTAAGGATCTGAGGAGTTCGCCGACCTTATTAGAAATGGAAGCCACTGTTTTGAAAGGTTTTGTCGACAGAGAATGCGGCTTATGTGGTCTGAACTCTTTCAAGATTGCACGGTGGCTACCCACAAAGGGCTTGACCAGTTGTGTCTGCCTTCTCGTGTACCCTTTGCTACTTAGATAGCTTCGAAAGTAAATCCGTCCAGGTCAAATTGAGCAGGATACACAACCAATCCTTCTTTCGTTTTAATAATGTCGTCCAAAATACCGGCCTGACGCAGCGCCTCAATCGTTTGATGGGCCAGGCTGCTTTGAAGCGAGAACCCATCGCCCATCCCCTTATCTCTCGCCAGCCAAACGGCCGTATCCATCCCGCCCTCTTCTTTTCCATAGACGCTGGCTAATGCTCCCAGCAAAATCACACCACGCCGCTCCGTTGGAAAGTGGGCCAGATAATCTTCCGCCGCTGCTTTTGCGCTTTCCAGTGCATTGGCAAATTGGCCTTTGCCCCTCCGTAAAGCGGCGGCATATGTTTTGTTCAGCCCTGCGCCCAGCTGCACTGCCTCCGGATCGGCCGAAGCTACTTCCAGCACCGCCTGGGGCGGCCGCGCGCGGTGAATGAGCTCATCTCGCTTTTCTTGCATGACCTGGATATGCGCTTTCACACCCGCTTCTAACTTGTCTACCCAGTGCGCTTCGCTCCCCGCCACATTGCTTGCACGAGGTGGGGGAGGGCGGTTTTCCCTGTCCGACCAATCTACGCTCAGCCGCTGATGCAGCAGCGCCGGAATGGGAATTCTGCTTTCCAGAATCTCACGCGAGTTTGCATAGTTCCACGACACGACCTGGCTCAAGTCTGCGCCCGTTTTCACGGCGCTGT
>CAZDSN010000533.1:0-3569 GCA_964507675.1 uncultured Ardenticatenaceae bacterium
GTAGCCCAGCCAGCGCATCCTCATGGTTTTGACAGATCAGAACCTGGCGCTGGGGAAACAGGCGACGGCCCGTTTGCAGTGTGTAAGCAACGTCAGCCAGGTTTTGGTGGGGGGATTGGCTGAGGTGGGTGACCAGGTTTGCCGATGCTGTGTCCAGCGCTGATTCTGTTTTAGCCGACAGAGTCAAGATTTGCCAGGGTCTTGTGTCACCTGACGGGATCACTGGCGGCGCTTCTTCCAGAATGAGATGGGCATTTGTGCCCCCAATGCCAAAAGAGCTGACGCCAGCGCGGCGTGGCGCGCCGTCTGTTTGCCAATCTGACAAAGTTGTGTTGAGGTAGAAAGGAGAGTTGTTAAAGTCAATTTGCGGATTGGGTTTCTCAAAATGCAAGCTGGGAGGGATCTGCTTATGCTGTAAAGCCAGAACAGTCTTGATCAAGCCAGCGGCGCCCGCAGCCGCATCCAGATGACCAATGTTAGTTTTAACAGAACCCACAGCGCAAAACTGCTCCCGTTTGGTTCCAGTGCGGAAGGCTTTTACCAGGGCAGCCATTTCGATAGGGTCCCCTATAGGGGTGCCAGTGCCGTGCGCTTCCACATAGGTAATGGAATCAGGCGGAACATTCGTTACTCCCTGTGCCTCCAGGATAACGGCGGCTTGCGCATCCAGGCTGGGGGCTGTATAGCCTGCCTTTTGGGAGCCATCGTTGTTGATGGCAGAACCTTTTATGACAGCATAAATGGTATCCCTGTCAGCCAGTGCATCTTCCAACATCTTTAGAACAACGATTCCAACCCCGCTGCCGCTGACGGTTCCCTGGGCGGCGGCGTCAAAAGCGCGGCAGTGGCCGTCTGGGGATAGAATCATGCCTTCCTGGTAGAGGTAGCCGGCGGTGTGAGGTACGCGCAAAGATACCCCGCCAGCCAGGGCAATATCGCACTCGCCGCTGCGTAGACTTTGGCAAGCCATGTGGATGGCGACCAGTGATGTGGAACAGGCAGTTTGGATGGTGACGGCAGGCCCTTTTAAGTTTAATTTGTAGGCTGCTTTTGTCGCCAGAAAATCTTTGTCACTGGCTATCATGGTATGGTAGTCGCGGCCTGGCGCCGCATAATAGGCATGGCTGTAGAGATTATGATACAGGTAGGTGTTCATGCCTGTGCCGGCATAAACCCCAATCAGCCCCGGATATCTTTCTGGGTCGTAGCCTGCCCGTTCTAACGCTTCCCAGGCGCATTCCAGGAAAAGGCGGTGCTGTGGGTCCATGCTGGCTGCCTCACCGGGGCTATAGCCAAAGAAGAAAGCATCGAATTGCTGAATATCGGACAGAACCCCACCTGCCGGCACATAATGGGGGTGTTGCTGCAGAGCAGGAGCAACGCCAGCTTGTGTTAAGTCTGCCGCCGCGAAAAAAGTGATAGATTCGACCCCATTACGTAAGTTCTGCCAAAAGGCATCCAGCGTATCAGCGCCAGGAAAACGACCTGCCATGGCAATGATAGCTACATCCAGAACATTCGGGGACACCGCTTCACTCATGCAAACATCATCCTCACTCATTATTCGTTGGTTTTACGGCGACTATTTTGGCGGCGCTGCCGCTGCCATTGCATGGCATCCTGGCGTTCTTGCCGGATTCTCACCCTTTCCTGGCTGAAGAGAGATGCCGCAGGCGTTTCTTGTTTCTGGCTTAAGTATTGGGCTAATCCATGTACAGTGGGATATTGAAACAGTTCTACCATTGCCAGATCGGGGATTGGCAGTGTGTCTTGCAGCAACGTTTTTATTTTTGCCATTAACAATGAGTGCCCACCCAGATCGAAAAAATTGTCATAAGCGCCTACGCGCTCGACCTGTAATACTTGTTGCCATATAACGGCAATATGCTGTTCCCATCCAGGCGCTGGTGTCACGTAAGTTTGAGTTGTCGCTGAATGCTCGTGATCTGGCGCGGGGAGAGCGAGCCGGTTAATCTTCCCATTGGGGGTTAGTGGGAACGCGGTAATTACCATAAACACAGATGGCATCATGTAATCAGGTAGTTTTAATTGCAACTTGCGTCGCAATTCAGCCACATTTGTCTTGTCTTTGCCCTCAGCGGGAATAACATAAGCTACTAACCGTTTGCTGCCTGTGCCGTCATCGTGAGCCACAACGACCGCGTCCCGCACTGCCGGCTCTTGATGCAGCGCGGCTTCGATTTCTGCCAGCTCAATACGATAACCGCGCACCTTAACCTGGTGGTCAATCCGCCCCAGAAACTCAATACGTCCATCGGCCCGGTAACGCGCCATATCGCCCGTGTGATATAAGCGCTCGCCAGGGATCAGGCTAAACGGGTTGGGGATGAAGCGCCCGGCAGTCAGGGATGGGCGGCGTATGTACCCCCGCGCCAGACCTGCGCCCCCAATATATAAATTACCAGGCACACCGATGGGTGCTAGATTCAACTGGTTGTCTAACAGGTAGATTTGTGTGTTGTCAATGGGCGAACCAATAAATACTGGCCCTTCCCCTGCTTCCACGGTACCAGTCGTTGACCAAATCGTCGTCTCTGTTGGCCCGTACATATTCCATAAGGCGCTGCTGCGATCAATCAGGCGACTGGCCAGGTCGCGCGATAAAGCCTCGCCCCCGCACAGGATTTTCAATTGAGTGCTTCCCGACCAGCGCGCCTCTAATAGAAGCTGCCAGGTGGCCGGGGTTGCTTGCATGATCGTAGCGTCACAGCGATGTACTGCTGTCGCCAGACGGGCCCCATCAATGACTTCGTCCGCTTGCGCTAAAACACACCTGGCGCCAACAATGAGCGGTAGGAAGAGTTCCATGCCGGCAATATCAAAAGACAGCGGCGTCACTGATAGTAAAACGTCCTCTGATCCCAAACCAGGGCGGACGCGCATGGAACGTAAAAAGTTGACTACTGCCCGATGGGTTACCTGGACTCCTTTGGGCTGGCCCGTGGAGCCTGACGTATAGATCACATACGCCAGATTGTCCTGGCTAATGCTCTGTTGCAAATAATCATCTGATGTCGTGTCGTATTCGTCGCCAATCTCGTTAATAGAAATGACCTTTCCCTGATAGGCAGGTAAGTTTCCCTTAAGGGATGGCTGCGTTAGTAACCAGGATGCCTGTGCATCTTGCAGCGCAAAAGTTAGTCGCTGCGGGGGATGGGTTGGGTCCAGGGGCAGGTAAGCCCCACCTGCCAGTAAAATGCCCAACAAGCCTGCCATCATTTCTACCGAGCGCTCCAGGTAGACGCCTACAACCGTTTCTGGCCCCACTCCCTGATTCTGTAAGTATCGGGCTATGCGGTGGGCGCGGCGGGATAGAGCTGCATAGGTCAGATAATGATCTGCAAAAGCGATAGCTGTCGCTGCTGGCGTTTGCGCTGCCTGTTGCAGAAATAACTGGTGCAAACAATATGGTTGGGGATGATTGACCTGTGTGTTATTCCATGTTTGCCGCAGCCGCCTGCTTTCTTCTGCCGGCAGCATAGGCAGTAGTAGAACTCGTTGGGCAGGGTGGTTGGCAATACTTTCCAACAGGAGTTGATAATGCCTTA
>CAZDSN010000534.1:0-3561 GCA_964507675.1 uncultured Ardenticatenaceae bacterium
TGTAGTATGGATAGACGAGTACTTGAAATGGAGCCCTTGCCATTTGTGACACCTCGATTTGTGGGCGTGGCAGCCTAACGCGCTGCTCACCTGCCCCATGTGCCCTTGAATCCGCCGGATTGAAGGGGACAACGGGGTGCTGGGCTTGTTCGACTGCGCACTTAGTGACCGTCTAAGAATAACTTCCCGTTTTTCACAGAACCAGGTCACTTGTCAGCCCATCCACAAATGCTGCCCCGGGCCCACAAGAACGGGAACTAATTTGTGGATGGTCCCTAAGCGGGGTCAGGCGGGAACCACTCTGTCTGGAATTTGAGCCGTGGGAACAGGCTACATTGGTTGCCACCAGTCTGCTGTGATTGGCGACATTGTAGCAGTTTACAGGGGGAAGGGTCAATGGGTAACCGCACGGTTTCACAGTTGAGGTTCAACGGGAATTCAGGGAGTACACCCATACATGGGTATACCGGGCAAGAGGCGTTATCTGGCAACTAGCGCTTGCGGGCGACCAGGGCGGCGTTTTCGGGGCCTTCTTCGTTCCACAGGAACTCCCAGCCGGCAAAAGCGGCGGCTAGTTCGCCGGGGCGGAGCAGATAGGCAGGGTTGGATTGGGGGACGGCGGCTAAAACGCCTGTGTGGCGCGTTTCGTAGAAAAGCAAACCGCCGGGCTTAATGGCGGCCCGTAGTTGGGGGAACAGGCGGCGATCCAGGAAGCGAAACACACAGATAAGGTCAAAGGCAGCAGGCGGCAAGAGCCATTCGTCCAGGTCTAGCTGTACCCAATCAATCTGACCGCGCACGCCTTGTTGGTCCGCGGCGGCGGCGGCAGCCCGCAGCCCGGCCAGACTGACGTCTACCGCCAGCACGCGATACCCGCGCGCCGCCAGCCAGATGCTGTTTTGTCCCAGGCCGCAGGCCACGTCCAGCGCCCGGCCTCCCTGGAGGTGGGCGGCGTGCTGCCGCAGCAGGGGATGGGGCGACAGCGCATCCGCTTCCTGGACAGGCCAGGCGGCCCACTTTTCATCCCATCGCGCGCGATCGGCCTGGCTCATAGCACCTGGTCGCGGTGACCGAATCCCTGGCTGTTGTCTATCAAATAGAGATGGGCCGGCGTCAGGCGGTACCAGTTTACCTGGTCAAAGGCGCGCTGGACGGGCGGCGGCGCATCTTGCAGAAATGGGAAGCGGGTTTTGTACAACGTGATAGCCATTTCCCGCTCCGCCCCGGTTAGCTGCTGCACACGGCCTTCCAGTTGAATCCCCTTGATTTCCCGCCAATCCGTGTAGTCCGCCTGAATGGCGGCGGCGACTTGTGGGTTGGCAGCCAGGTTTTGGGCATGGCGGGTATGGCCCGCCGACAGAAAAATGAGATCGAAACCGCTGTTGACATAAAAGACAGCGGCGGCCCATAAGTCGGCGGCGGTACAGGTCGCCAGGGTGACGACGTGATGCTGCTGCAGGTAGTCCAATGCCGCCGCGCGCAGTTCGCTATTCATGCGCCGCTTTCCCTCCCGTCCAGCGGGTGAACAGGTCGTGGGGTAGTTCGATGTCCAGCAGGTCCAGGGCGCGGTTGACGGTCTGGTTGATGATGTCGTCCAGCGTTTGGGGACGGTGGTAAAATGCCGGCATCGGCGGGGCCACGACCGCCCCCATCTCAATCACCTGCTGCATTAAACGCACATGCCCCAGATGCAGCGGCGTCTCCCGCGGCATCAAGACCAACCGCCGCCGGTCCTTCAGCACCACGTCCGCCGCCCGCGTCAATAAATTGTCGCTGTAGGAGTTGGCAATCGCCGCCAGCGTTTTCATGGAGCAGGGCAGCACCACCATGCCGTGCGTGCGAAAAGAGCCGGACGAAATCGCGGCGGCAATGTCGCGAAAGCGATAGGTTACGTCCGCCAGTCCCATCACCTGTTCCGCCGTGTAATCCGTCTCCAGGCCAATGGTTTGGGCGGCAGCCGTGCTCATGACCAGGTGCGTCTCCACGTCAGGCAAATCTGCCACCACTTGCAGCAGACGAATGCCATAGATCACCCCACTGGCCCCGGTCATGCCCACAATGATGCGCCGCGCGGCCCGGCGGGGCATTGTCTCAGATTCTGTTAATTCAAATGGGTTAGAATGTGTCATGCGTGTTGCGTCCATTTCAGTATAATGGGCTGAAGCTTTTATCAGGCATTGTAGGCGATAGGTAACAAAAAACCAATTAAGAGGCGATCTATCCACGCTGTTCCGCCGCCGCCCCGACGCTGCTGCCTTTTTTTGCCGGACGCCGTGTGGGAATTAACTTGAGATAACTTTATGTCAATGAAATCCTTTTTTGTGACCGAACTAAAGAATGGGGACAAACTGGTAGACGAACCATTCTTGCTGCGCGACGTGATCAGCCGTACCACCAAGGACGGGCAGCCGTTCTTGCGCCTGATCCTGGGCGACAAAACAGGGCAGGTGAATGGCGTGTTCTGGGATGTGCCGGCACAGATTCAACGGTGGGCGCGCGTGGGGCAGGTGGCTTTGGTTGAAGGGCGGGTCAGCGTCTATCGCAATGCGCCGCAAATTATCATCACCGACATGGCCACCCACAACAGCCCCGATATGCGCGATTTCTTGCGCACCAGCAGCCGTTCGCGCGAGGAAATGATCGCTGAACTACGCCAGGAAATTGAAGGGCTGCAATCTCCCTGGCGGGAACTGTTGAGCCGAATCCTGCTGGACGAAACGTTCTTACCCCAATTTGCCGACGCGCCCGCCGCCCGCCGCATGCATCACGCTTACCTGGGCGGCTTGCTGGCGCATACGCTGAGCATGGTACGCCTGGCGCGCATGATGGCCGATCATTACCCTTATGTAAACAAGGATTTATTGGTGGCCGGGACACTGCTGCACGACATGGGCAAGGTGTATGAATACAGCACGGATGCCGGCATTGCCGTCTCCGACGACGGCCACATGGTCGGCCACATCTTGCGCGGCGTCGTCATCGTGGAAAAAGCCGCCGCCGCCATGGACAATTTCCCCCCCGAACAACTGCGCCACCTGGTGCATCTGATCGCTTCCCACCACGGCCAGATGGAATGGGGCGCGCCTGTAACTCCCAAAACGCTAGAGGCAGTGCTGCTGCATCAAATAGACCTGCTGGACAGCCGCGTCCAGGGCTTCCTCGATTTTCTGAGCGAAGATGCCGGCGGCAGCGACTGGAGCCAGAAACCCAGCCCCATGTTTGGCAGCTATCTACAGCGCCCCGCTGACTTCAATTCAGAAGAAGGATAAGCTCAGCGCCCTCCCTATGATTCAGCCATTCTCCATTTGCACGAATTTGCCCCATCTACTACCGGTTGAAACCGGTTCATATGGGCGCTATCAACGCGCTGCAGCGCGTTTTCGGTAACAGCCTGGGGATTCATCCAGGCGTGATCTGCCTACAGCAATTCTCAATTTGAACGGGTTGGTCCGTTGGTAGAAACCGATGCCGGGGAAGCCCCCCATCCCCCAACCCCCTTCCCCCCTGGGGGAAGGGGGCTTTTCGGAGAGGGCGAGGGGCGCTGCGCGCCCCTCGCCCTAC
>CAZDSN010000535.1:0-3555 GCA_964507675.1 uncultured Ardenticatenaceae bacterium
GATCAAGCACCGTGCCGCCAGGAGGGGTCACCATCCTGACCAACCACTCCATGAGAGCCACCGGCTTCACGGTGGGGTGGTCGTTCTTCATCCCCTCGGGCAGTCCGGCGTTGCGCTCGGACTTGGCGGTCTTGGCGCAGTAGAAGAACCGGGAGGCACCGCCCGAGTCGCCCGACAATGGTCACGAATCTCGAAACCGCCGAGCCGGATCGCCATACCCATCAAGTCCACGGTGCGGGAACCAGCGAAGCACACAAGGTGCCCACCTGGCTTCAGGACCCGCAGGCACTCCTTCCAGACCGCAGGGCCTGGGACGAACGAGTCCCACGACTTGCCCATGAAGCCACCGCCGCCGTGCTCGTAGTCGTCGCCCGACAGCCAGTGGCGCAGCACCTCCGCTGCGTCCGGCTCCCGGGAGAGGCCGTAGGGCGGGTCGGTGACGATCGAGTCGATCGACTCGGCGGGCATGGTCGCCAGGACAGCCAGCGCCACCCCTCGGTGCAGTTGGATCATGGGCGGGGCTCCTTCTTGTAGGTGTCGCAGGCGCACATCGCCCCCAACTTAGCCCGGCCCTTGTCCGTGATGGAGTAGACCTCCCGATCAGGTCCATCAGAAACCCTTATGCCAGCCACCTCGATGAACCCAGCAGCCTTGAGTTCGCTGACCCGCTTCCAAGGCGAGCCCCGGAAGGGGTCGATGTCAGCCCACTCACACGCCTGCACCGAAGTACCCATGCCGCGAGCATGGAAGGCCGCCAACAAGCGAGCACGCTGGGACCCAGCACGAAGCTCCGTCGGAGCAGCCCTGTGGGAAGTCGCCGGGTCAGACGCCCGGGCCGGGCCCACCAGCGCCTGGACCTCAAGGCTGTCGATGGCCAGCGATAGCGCAGCGACATGACGGTCCCTCTTGAAGATCCCGGCGTCACGCCGCAGCGACGACAACAGGTCAATGGCTTCTTGCAGTTGCACTGCAACCTCCTGGGGGTGCTCGGCCACGTCAGAGCGGGTCGAGTCGGCGAGCCGATCAGGTGAGACTATAACGGCTCAGCCGGACCGGGGTCGCCACCACCTTGCAGGGCAGCGGCGACCCCCTTGTCGATCCCGGAGAACCCGTGTCCGACGAAGCCACCACAGGGTAGCCGCCAACCAGGGGTGGCCAAGCTGGCCGGGGGTAAGCCTGGCTAGGGGAGGGGTAGCGGGGGGTCAGAAGGGGCTGAGAGTGGCCTATACTGTAAGCCGCTAACCAGCACTAGCCTCGACCATTTCGACCCCAAATCGTGGAGATGGGGACCGTCTCGTCGGCCCATAGCCCCCACTTCACTACACCTCCCATCGCCGAGGCCGTAAGGCGGATCCGTGACGATGGCGCTCGGCCGACCGTGCTCAGGCGCGGTCGGCCAGCGTCACGAGAGCGTCGACGATCGCATCATGAAGTCCTACAGCAGGACCTTCCTGCTCGCCGGATCCGTCGATCGACACCACAGCTGTGTGGAGCGCCTGATCGTCCAAGCCGAGTAGCAACTCAACACCCGACATATCCCATTCAAGCAGTACGCCGCCATCCGTCGACGGCAAGACCTCAGGATCTGGAACCTGCGGCGGGAGGGCGGCGAGGACGCGGATCGTCATCTTGAGTACCGCGGCGGAGGGGGGTTTGCCCTGGTAGCCATCCCAGTTCGGCATCAGCCCTGCCAACCGAGCGACAGGGTCGAAGAGCGAGGGCCTCAAACGCGGTTGCGGAGCTATCAGATGTGGAGTTGGCGCCCATGCCGGGGTGCTCATGCCGCTGGCCCGCAAGTCACAAGAGACGGGTCACAAGTCACAAGAGACGGGTCAAGCGTGATCCGATCCCACTTGGGCAACTCGAACGGCGTCACACCACAACACGGGGTGACCCCACCACCATCAACAGGTGATGCATGGGTGACGCACTTGCTAACGGACACCGAGAACCATGCGTGGACGCCGTCGTCCTCGCAGTGCGCCCACGCGCTGAACGCGTTTGAGTCGCCACTGAGGGCCATCCACACGTCCTGCGCCAGGTACCACGGAGGTCCCGAGGGGCCTGCCCCCTCGTCGATGGGGGGAGCGGGAAGCACGGCCAGCACGGCGTCAGCCACATCAAGCCAGGGCGGGCCGAGGTACATCCCATCGAGCGCCACGATCGGTACTCGCATGTAACCGCCTGCCGCCGCCCGTGCGATCCGCTCCCGCAGGTCGTCGCCCATCAGTCCATGTCCTCCCGCTCGATCAGTCCCTCGGGCAGCCCGCACACCTCGACCCACGGGCCGATCAGCAGGTCCCGACGGGCCTCCGTGTACGGGCCGTCGCCGGTGGCGAGATCCCACGTCACGACGGCCCAGGCCGCATCCCATGCCGCACCCCTGGCCGCACCCCCGGCCGCACCCCCGGCCGCATCCCCGGCCGCACCCCTGGCCGCACCCCCGGCCGCACCCCCGGCCGCATCCACCAACGACACCACCGCCCGCCACTGCGGGCCGAACACCTCGGCCAGATCGTCGTCCGTCACGTCGATCCCCTCAGCGAGCCACGCCCTCACATCGGCCTCCAACGTGGCGTCGTCGTCGTTCCAGTCGGGGCCGTGGCCGTGCGCCTTCGCAACCCACTCGATCAGGTGTGCGTCACCGGGCACCGGGGCACAGAGGCGGATCGCCTGATGTGCACACACCCCGCCCGCGGACTCCCATGCGCCCTGCACCCAGCCGCGCTCATCGAGCACCGCCAACGGCAGAGCACCGTCCAGATGGATCACCGTCTCGCTCATCGCTCGTTCCTCTCTCGTCGTTCGGCCCGATGCAGTCTACTACGGCCCCCTCGACCCCGCGGGGGGTAAGCCTGGTTAGGGGAGGGGTAATGGGGGGCCAGAAGGGGCTGAGAGTGGCCTATATGGCGCTGTAGGCCGCTAATCAGCACTAGCCTCGACCATTTCGACCCCAAATCGTGGAGATGGGGACCGGGCGAAGGGTTATGTATTTATATAAATAAATAGCGCATACCCCTATGGGGTATGCGCTATTTATTTATTTAGTTTATTTAGTTTATTCGGTCGAGCTGGAGCCGGAGCTGGAGCCGGAGCTGGAGCCGGAGCTGGAACCGGAGCTGGTGGCGCTGGCGCTCGATGTCGAGCTGGTCGAGCTGGCGCTGGTGGCGCTGGCGCTCGATGTCGAGCTGGTGGAGCTGGCGCTGGAGCTGGTCGAGCTGGAGCTGGTCGAGCTGGTCGAGCTGGTCGAGCTGGCGCTGGCGCTCGATGTCGAGCTGGTCGAGCTGGCGCTGGTGGCGCTGGCGCTCGATGTCGAGCTGGTCGAGCTGGCGCTGGTCGAGCTGGTCGAGCTGGTCCTGGAGCCGGAGCCGGAGCTGGTCGCGCTGGCGCTGGTCGAGCCGGAGCTGGTCGAGCTGGTCGAGCTGGTCCTGGAGCCGGAGCCGGAGCTGGTCGAGCTGGCGCTGGTCGAGCCGGAGCTGGTCGAGCTGGTCGAGCTGGTCGAGCTGGCGCTGGTGGCGCTGGCGCTCGATGTCGAGCTGGTCGAGCTGGCGCTGG
>CAZDSN010000536.1:0-3550 GCA_964507675.1 uncultured Ardenticatenaceae bacterium
AATAGCGGGCCCGGCAGCTAACCCTTCCAGACAGTCCCCATGAAATGGACAAATGCCGGCAAACGGTGGCAGCGCGCCAGCCACGGCAAATCGTTCTTCGCATCGCGGCAGGCGCATGTGCCCCATTTCGGGATGGATGAGGCCGTGCATCATTTGCCCGTTGATCACGCCGCCGCCGCCAATGCCTGTGCCAATGGTCAGATAGACGAAGCTGTCCAACCCCTGCGCCGCCCCCCAACGCCATTCGCCCAAAGCGGCTACGTTGACATCTGTGTCAAAACCCACGGGAACATTGAGGGCGCGCTGCATCGTTCCCGCAAAATCCACGCCAGCCCAACCGGGCTTGGGCGTGGTGGTGATGAAGCCAAAGGTGGGGGAGTGTGGGTCTGGATCCGCCGGGCCAAATGCGCCAATGCCTAAAGCCGCTATCGGCGGTTGGGCGCGAAAGAAGTCCACAGCCTGCTGCAAGGTGGCTGTGGGCGCGCCTGTGGCAAAGCGCGTTTCAGCGCGAATGTCCTCCGGGCCAGCCGCCACCGTACACACAAACTTTGTGCCGCCTGCTTCAATGCCGCCATACAACTGCTCGCTCATCCACGATACCCTATGCTGAATGGTCAGTACGCCCGATTGACCATTCACGAATTCACCCATTCACCCGTTAATTATTAGCCCCCTCAAACCACATCGCCTGATATGCCGCCAGGGTAACGCCTGACCAGGTTTCCAGGTTTTGCCCCGTGAGGTGATCGCGCAGCGTGCCGGCAAATTGCAGTTCCTGCAAACGGTAGGCGGGCACAGTTTGGGCTTTGTCGCTGAAATTACCCAAAATGAGCAGCCACCCGCGGGCGCTGTCGCGCACCAGCCCCAGCACAGCGTCGTTGTGCGTCCACACGGGTTCTGTACGCGCCTGGGCGTGTAGTGCCGGCAAGCGGCGACGAGTCTCAATCAGACGACGCAGCCCATGAAAAATACGGCCCGTCACCCGCTGCCAATCATTACGTTCAGCCGCTTTGTCCCAATCCATGAATGGGCGGTGCCGCCAGCGGTTGTCGTCGGCCAGGTCGGGAGTCGCTTGATAGCTGAGGTCGTTCAGCAGTCCTAATTCATCGCCCATATAAATCAGGGGAATGCCGCCAAAAGCCAGGATGACGCTGTGTGCCAGCAAGATGCGGTCAATGGCTAAAGCCACCCGGTGCGGGTCTTTTTGCTCCAGAGCGATTTCCAGACCCGCCAGAGAGGCGCAGGAGCCGCTGATGCGGCGGTCGCCCGTTTTGGGGTTGAACTGGAAGGTGTCGCCGCGGGCGAAGCTGTGGGGGAAACGTCCGCTGTAAAAGTCGCTGAGGAAGGCGCGGTGGAGGTAGCCGGACAGTCCCACGGCGGCAGCGTCTTCGTCGGTAATGGCCCAACCGATGTCGTCGTGGCAGCGAATGTAGGTGATCCAGGCGGCGGAGGGGGGGATTGCCGGCATTTGTCGCAGCGCATGGGTCATTAACAGCGCTTTTTGTTCCGCCAGACTGCTCCAGGTCAACACCATCAACACGTTATGGTAAGCAATCTCACATTCGCGGTTGGTGGATTCCCCCCGCCCCAGGTATGGGATCAACTGTGGCGGTGAGACGATGGCCTCTGCCTTAAACAGCAACCCTGGCGCGGCCAGACGGGTCAAGGCCCGGAACGCTTGCAACAAATCATGCGCTTCGGGCTGGTTTTGGCTGTCTGTGTCCATGCGCTTCCACATAAAGGCCACCGCATCCAGGCGCAAAATTTCGACGCCCTGATTCGCCAGGAACAGCATGATGTCCAGCATCTCCGCAAAAACGGCTGGATTGGTATAGTTCAAATCCCACTGATACTCGTTAAAGGTGGTCCACACCCAACGGTCAATCTCCGCCTGATAGGTGAAGTTACCCGGCTTGAAGTCGGGAAAGACTTCGGGCAGGGTGCGTTCGTACTGATCAGGCAGAGTGCGGTCGGGGAATGTCAGATAATATTCCTGATAAACGGGATCGCCCGCCAGCGCCTTTTGCGCCCATTCATGCTCCCTGGCGGTGTGGTTGAGTACCAGGTCGGTGCACAGGCTGATACCGTGCTGGCGTAGCTGCGCGGTAAGCTGGCGCAAATCTTCCATGCTGCCCAGGGTGGGGTTCACGGCGCGATAATCCATGACGGCATAGCCGCCATCGTTGGGGCCAGGGCGAGGCTGGAGCAGGGGCATCAGGTGCAGATAGGTGATACCCAATTCTTTGAGGTAGGGGATGTGGTCGGCGACGTGGGGGAGCGTGCCGGCAAAACGATCCACATAACAGATATAGCCAATCATGCCCGACTGCTGAAACCAGTCAGGCTGCGACACGCGGCGCAAATCCAGCAGGCGCAGTTCAGAGGGACGGTTGGCATACGCCTGCGCGGCAATGGTCAGGAAGCGCTCCACCCACGCTTCAAAATCATCTCGCTGCCCATACAGGAAGCGCAGCGGACGCAGCGCGTCAGGCAAATACTGCGCCAGCCGCAGCCGGAAAATCTCCTGCTCCAGAGATGTCATTAAATGAAGGGGGCCATCGGACAAAGCCTCCCCAATCGTATCAATTCTGTGGTTCTTCATCCAAACCCAATAGAAACTAGATGGGGGATTGCAGCAGCAACCAGTATCCCTGTTGGGGGCGGAGTTTGATGACGACGGGCATTTCGGTGATCAGCCAGGTCTGCTGTGGGTTGAGGAGATTGACGAGGGTGTGGCTGGCGAATGCCGGCAAGCTCAAGCTGATCCCCTGCGCCTCGCTGCTCAGATTAAACAGGCACAATACCCGTTCTTCTGGAGCGATACGCCAATAGCCCAGGACTGCGTTGTCGGGATGCTCTACCCAATCCAGCGAACCGCGCCGCAGCGCGGGATGCGCCTGGCGCGTGCGCAGCAGATAGCGCGTCATAGCCAGATAAGAGGATGCATCATCTTCCTGCACAGCAACGTTAACGCGGGTATAGCCGTATTCGGCGTCGCCGTTGACGGGCATATAGGTTTCATCTGCCGCGGAAAAACCCGCGTTGGGGCTGTCGTCCCACTGCATAGGCGTGCGGCAGCCGTGACGGTCTGGCAGCCAGATGTTGTCCCCCATGCCAATTTCGTCGCCATAATAGATGATGGGCGCGCCAGGGAGCGACAGGAATAAGGTGTGTAGCAGCAGCCACTTTTGGCGATCATTGTCCAGCAGCGGAGCCAGTCGCCGCCGGATACCCAGGTTCAGGCGCATACGCGGTTCAGGCGCGTATTGTTCCCACATCCACTGCCGTTCCTCTGGCGTAACCATCTCCAGCGTCAGTTCGTCATGATTGCGCAGGAAGGTCATCCACTGCGTCCCTGGGGGGATAGGGGGCGTGCGCGCCAGGATGTCTAGTATGGCTTGCTTGCTGTGCTGCTTCAAAGCCATGTACAAGCGGGGCATAATGGGAAAGTGAAAACAAACGTGAAACTCGTCGCCATCGCCAAAGTAAGGCAGCAGGTCTTCGGGCCACTGGTTAGCCTCGGCGATCAGCACCCGTCCGGGGTATTCTT
>CAZDSN010000537.1:0-3548 GCA_964507675.1 uncultured Ardenticatenaceae bacterium
TACAAGGCTCCGCCGCCAATCCCGTCAGCGCCTGGGCGTACAGCCTGAACGTTATTCCCCAGGGAATGCTGCAATGGAGCGACGGCCACGCTGCTCCCGCTGCTGCCCTACGCCTGGTAACCCGTTATGAACTTAGTTGGGGGCAGGCTGCGGCCTGGGTGGGGCAGATGTTGTGGGCGCAAGGGGGGCAACTGCTACTGGCGCTGGCCTTCCTGGCGCTGCCCGGCTGCTTGCTGCTGCCCCTGTTTCCGGCAGCGCAGCGGTGGGACAGCGCTGCCTGGTGGGGGACGGTCCTGTCCCTGGGCGTGGCCGCCTGGCCTCTGCTCTGGTTCTGGCTGACCCTGGTGGGCGGGCGCTGGCGCGGCTGGTCACTGTGGCTGGCGCTGATCATGGGCTGGCTTATCGTCCTGGTCCAAACCCACCGCAGACATAGGCAAAATAGAACCAACACTACAATCCCCTTTTCCCTCTTCCCTCTTCCTTCTTCCCTCTTCCTTCTTCTTCTGCTTTCCTTGAGCCTGCGCCTATTGGCCGTGCGCGACCTGGCCTTTCCTCCCTGGGTTGACGCCAGCCGCCATGCCTTGATCACCCAGGTGATGGCCACTGGCGGGCAATTTCTGAACAGCTATCGCCCGCTGCTGCCAGTGGATCGCGCCCCTTATCATTATGGTTTCCATACGATTGCTGCCAGCCTTAGCCTGATGGGTGGAGGGGAACTGCCGGCATTGCTCCTCTTTCTCGGCCAACTGCTCAACGGCATAATCCCCCTGGTCATTTATACGGCTACCTGGCTGGTGACGCGGCATCGCGGCGGCAGCCTGTTTGCTGCCTTCCTGGTAGCCGTCCCCTTTTTCTTCCCCGCTTATTACGCCACCTGGGGGCGATTCACGCAGTTGGCGGCGCTGGTGATTTTACCTGTGCTGCTGGCGTTGGTCTGGCAACTACTGCGCGGCGGCAAAGGTTGGCGGCAGGGCTGGTGGCTGGTGGGGGTGTTGGTTGCCGGCATCTTCCTCATCCATTTCCGTGTCTTCCTGTTGGCCCTCCCCTTTGCCGCTCTGGTCTGGCTCGTCAGCCAGGGGCGGCGCGGGCGCTGGCTGCTGGCGGGCGCGGGCCTGGCCCTGGCGCTGACTCTCCCCCGCTGGCTGCAACTGCTACGCCTCAACCGCGGCGCGCAGTTAGCCTCGGCGATCCCTGGCTACAACGAATTTCCGGTGGGGTATGTGCAGGCTGGTTGGGAGCGCTGGTTCCTGGTCGCAGCCGGTCTGGGGCTACTGCTGGCGCTCTACGCGGCCGCCCGGCGGCGCGCCTGGGTCACTCTGCCGCTAACACTGGCGCTGTGGGTGGGCATTGTGACGGCAGTTATATCCGGGCGGCTGCCGGGCTTGCCCGCTTCCTGGCTAGTCAACCTGAACAGCGCCTACATCACCCTGTTTGTTCCGCTGGCCTGGTTGTTTGGGTTGCTTGTCTGTCGGGGCGCACGTTGGTTAAACCGCCGCCGCCCGGCAACACAGGTGGTAGCCCGCCTGCTTGTGGGTGGTATGCTGGCTGGGCTGCTCCTTTTTGGCGGTCGCCAGCAAATCACCATCCTCAACGAGCAGACCATTCTGGCTTATGCGCCCGATGCGGCGGCTCTGCAATGGCTGGCAGCGAACGTGCCCGATTCCGCGAACGTGGCCGTCAGTAGTTGGCGCTGGCTGGGTAGCACCTGGGCGACCAGCGATGGCGGCGCCTGGATTTTGTCCCTGGCGGGGCGGCAGACCACGACGCCGCCTGTAGATTACATTTATGATCGGGAGTTGGCGTTACAAGTGGCGGCGTTTAATGAAGCCGCGACGCAAATTACAGATTGGTCCGCGCCCACTGCGGCTGATTGGCTGCGGCAGCAGGGGGTGACGCACATCTTTGTAGGCGGCAAAGGCGGCTTCTTCGACCCCGCTGCCCTCAACCGTAATCCGCAGTTAACGCTGCTGTATAACCAGGCAGGGGCGTTCATCTTCGCTCTGAAGCCGCCCAATTTATAACGCAGAGCGTCATTTTTCTTGCTCACCTCTCTGGATGTCGTTATAATCCTGTCCCAGTAAGCAGATTAACCAGAGAGAGTTACCTCTATGCTTGATTTTTCCCTCACGGATGAACAATTGGCTGCGGCCAACATGGTGCGGAGCTTCGCGGAAAAGGAAGTGTATCCCACCCTCAAGGAATATGATCGGCAGCAAACCATGAACCCGGATGTGCTGCCGCGCATGGCCGAGTTGGGCATCCTGGGGATTAACATTCCCGTGCGCTATGGCGGTCAGGGGTACGATTACGTTACCCTGGGACTGGTGTGCGAAGAACTGGAGCGGGTGGATTCGGCGCTGCGAGTGATCATGTCCGTACACATGGGGCTGAACAGCATGGGGCTGCTGCAGTGGGGCACAGAAACGCAAAAGGAGCAGTTTTTGACGCCGCAAGCCAGAGGAGAACGGTACGCTGGCTTTTGCCTGACGGAACCCGGCGCTGGTTCTGATGTAGCCGCCATGCGGTCTACCGCCCGCCGCGATGGGGATGATTACATTCTGAACGGCGAGAAGATGTGGATCAGCCTGGCGACGAAGGCGCACCATTTTTTGTGGGTCGCCAAGACGGACCCTGAGGCGCGCCCGGCTCATGCCGGCATGACGGCGTTTTTGGTGCAAACAGACATGCCGGGCGTCACCACCGGCGACATTCACGGCAAGTTGGGAGTGCGGGCAGGTTCGACGGGCTGGGTACATTGCAGTGATGTGCGCGTGCCGGCATCCCATCGCCTGGGTCTGGAGGGCGAAGGTTTCAAGATTGCTATGAGCTGCCTGGATAATGGGCGCTACACCGTCGCCGCCGGCGCCACCGGCCTTATCCGGGCTTCGCTGGAAGCGTCGCTCAAATACGCCCAGGAACGGCGTACTTTTGGCCGTCCCATCGCCCACCACCAGCTTGTCCAGCAAAAGCTGGCCTGGATGCAGCAGTGGTACGACTGCGCCCGCCTGTTGTACTTGCAGGTGGGCTGGCTGAAAAATCAGGGCCGGCGCAACACGCGCGAAGTGTCCATGGCCAAGTGGTACGCCACAGACCACTCCTTCCAGGCGGCCCACGAGGCGATTCAGGTACATGGCGCGTATGGCTATTCAGATGAGTATGATGTGGAGCGTTATTTGCGCAACAGTCGCGGCGCGATTATTTATGAAGGAACCAGCGAGATCCACCAGTTAATGCAGGCGGATTATCTGTTAGGGAATCGAGAAGATAAGCCGCTGCGGTGTGAATTGCCGGCATATGACCCCCAACAATGGCAGGAGTAGCCAGGCCGTCACGGCGCCCCTCATTACAACGATTACACCACTACCCATGAGTACGCAGCTTAAACTTAAAGTGCGCGTGGAGCAAACCGTGCGCTTCCCCGGCCAATGTATTCACGACCTGGCCCCGGCCACCGGCCTGATGCCCGTGCACCGGCGCATTGGGCGGCGCACACGCCTGATTGACGTCCCCATTTGCGCCCAATGCCAGGCAGAGCTGCAGCGTGTCTC
>CAZDSN010000538.1:0-3544 GCA_964507675.1 uncultured Ardenticatenaceae bacterium
CCGCCGCAGTCGTGTTGGGTACCAGACCAAACGCCCCCAGGTGGTAGGTGTCCCCACCGCGATACGCCGCCGGCGAGGCGCGCTTCATCCTGGCGGGTGTCAGCCCCGCCGTGTAGGCGAGGTTGACACCCGCTTTTGTGGGCAAAATGGAGCGCCGGCTTTTGCCCGTTTACTCCACAGTAACTGTGGTAAAAGTCTGCAGGCGGTTGCCGTCCAGGTCTTCCACGATGAAGCCCACGACGTAGGGCCCAGGGGCGGCATCTAGCTCTTCCCAGAAGAACATCTGCTCGCCAAAAATCAGCGTGCCGCCTTCCTGGGTGGTCTCGGCGACAACGCGACCATTCGCGTCCAGGTCTAGCCACTGTTCCAGAATCGTAAACGTGTCGCCGGCAGCGGGCGTGATTTCTCGCGGCGCACCGGTGGCCGTGCTATCTGTGAAACCCAGCGCCTGTATCAATACGCCATCCTGGAACAGCAGCATGGCGTATCGCTGCTCGCCGCTGGCAAAGGTGTAGTAGCCTTCGACGGTGTAAGTGGCTTCCGCCTGGGTGCGACCAAAGTCCAGCGGCGAGAGCAGCGTCACCAGCGAGTCCACACCGTCGCTGATGGCGTAGACAATGGGCTCCCACTCAAACTCCAGGGTGAAATCGCCTGCGCCCCAGTCGGGGTAGTAGACGCCTTCCAGTTGGCGCACGGTTTCGCTCTCCAGGTAGTCGGTGTCGGCCACGAAGATGGAGTTAGCGGCCTGGTCATAGTAGCCGGCAAAAATGTAGATGTGCCCGATGTTTTCGCCGCTGATGTCGCTGCTCAATAAGATAGATTGGCCTGGGGCGACCACGTCAGCGGATACGGTCACGGGCGAGGCGCTGAGGGCGCCTGCGCCAGGGGGAATGTACGCTTCAGCGCGACCAGCATCTAGCGGCGTCGCCTCAATGTCAAAACCCTGCCCGGTGTAATGGAAAGTGAGAAAATCATCCCACAAGGAAACAGCCGCAAAACGGTCGGCAATAGCCGTGTAGGAGCGCATCCCCGTGGCCGGATGCTGGTATAGTTGGGAGTTGGGAAAGTAAATGGAAATGCCATTGGCCCCCGGCTTTTTAGAGCCGCTCTTCTCGGCAATCACGGCGTTGGCCAGGGATTCCAATAAAGTTCCGCCAGTTTGGTCCACGGCCACATCGCCCGCTTCTTGCTGCAGCAACTGCACAAAATGGGCCAGGTCAATGTAAGAGGAAGGGGCGTTTCCGCCAAAAACATTGGTAAAGGATTGGGCGTAGCTGCGCGCTTTGGCAATCAGGGGTTGGTTCACTTCTTGCAGCAAGTAGGCAAAGTCATTGACGCTGGTAATCAGGTCGGGCATCGCCGTCAGGTCTACGGCCGTTAACGTAATGGTCTGCTCCATTTGCGCTACCGCCTGTGCCGCCGTGGGCGCGCCGCCGCCGCCGCCGAGCAGGGTGAACAGGCTGCCCAGCGGCGAGCCGCGCTGGTACATCTGCGCCCGCGCCGCTTCATCCTGAATGCGTTCATCCGCCACAATGTAGGTGTCCACGATGGATTGCGCCAGGGACGCGCCGCTCATGCCCGGATTAGCCGCCAGTTCGCTCAAGAATCCCGCGTAAGCCCAGCCCAACGCCGGCTCCACCTCTTGCGAAGCGACGGCATAGCGGGCGTGCGGCGCCAGGGCGGTGAACACTTCCAGGTGGCCCATCAGGCAGGCGTCCATGCCAATCAATTCAAACTGGGCAATGCCCGTCTGCTGCCGGATTTCCGCCAGCGCCGCGTCTAGTTGGTGCAGGTACAACTGCTGCCCCAAAGCTGAAGAGAGGGGAATAGAGCTGTCGCCCCGCCCGCCAGGGTCTTTGTCTGTCCAGCCGCCGGGCCAGCCCATGCCATGGTCAGACATGATCAGCACGTACTTGTCGGCGGGATAATTCTCGGCGGCCCAAACGACGAACTCTATCAGGGCGTCTGTGTCCCCCATGCTGACCTCGCCCAGGTCCATGACCTGCCGCGAACCCACGCGCTGCAAATCGTCGTCGCGGGTGACGTAATAGCGGCGGGCGCTGGTCCAATCGCCATCGCCGGCATAGCCGCCGCGATAGCGGTCTATTTGGGCCACAATATTGACCTGCTCGGAAGAGCCGACGCGCTCGGCTTCGTTGAGGTCAATGTAAATGTCTTGCTCCAGGATTTTGTCGTCGGCGTCCTGGTAAAGCATGATCGTCCAGGTCTGGTTGGGGGAGTCGCTGGCGGGCGCGGCTGCCGGCAGGGATGCCAGGGGCGCCGCCGGCAGAGATTCGACGGCAATAGGCTGGGGAACGCTGACGATGGGTTCGCTGGCGCTGATTTCGGGCGCCGTTATGTCCGTATCGGGAAAACCCGTATCGGGGACGGTCACGTCCGCTTCGGGCAGGCCATCGCCGCCGCCCAGAAACTGCGTGCCGCCAAAAATAGCCAGCAGAATCAAGACGACAATGACTATGAGCGAGTTCTTGCCCAGCGGCAGGCCGCCGCCCGACAAGCCACCACCCGATAGACCGCCACCCGATAAGCCACCGGAAGAGGGGTATGTCCCGCCACTGCTGCCGCCTGTGCCTCCTGTTCCCGCTGGCGGGGGAGTAGATTCTCGCCGCCGCTGCGGCGCGGCAGCGCGGCGGCGTTCTTCAGAACTGGAAGAGCCTTCGCCGCGCCGCCGCCCGGCGCGCACCGCGCGCTTTTTGTCATTACCGCCGGCGGCCAATAAGACAACCGGTGTATGGAATCTGGCTAACAGGGGAAAAGTGGGTGGGGGTTGTAGTATATCTGTTGCGCCGTTCATGGAGCCTCCTTCGAAAATAGTGGTGAGTGGCGAGTGGTCAGTGGTGAGTGGAGCCACTTCCACGTCGCCCACAGAACAAATCTGCGTCATCTGCGAAATCCTGATTATTTTCATTCCTCGTGGCGTCGCCGTGAGCTTGCCGAATGGTGCGCCGCCGCTCATGGGGAACTCGTTTGTAAGCTTCCAGGAATTACCTGTAACCTGCCGGGCAACTCTTGCGCTGCCGGAAAGGGGTGAATACGTCGGGCGGAAGTGATCCATAGCGTATTTGCCATCGTGGTTCTGCTGGATTTCGTGGGATTGCCGGCACATCTGGTATGGCAGCTGGTAGAGGGGACCGGTTATCTCCCTCACACCTGGCTTCAACCCCATGCATTTCCATAGAGCCGTCATGTGTTACAGTGCAATCGTAATAGAGTTGGGCTTGTTTGGCAAGAGGGTAATGTGCGGGGGTGTGGGCGAACGTGGACATGCGCGGTCGCCACAAGCCGCTCCCGCGCGGATTTGTGATCTTCTCTCCTGGTCAGTTGACCAGGCAAGATATTATCCACCTGGCTGATGTGGAAAACAGGCGTCATCGCTAAACTGTAAAAGGCGACATTTTGTAGCCTTTCTCCTTATCATGGAAAAGATGTTGGTTCAGTTTGCATGGGCAAACTAATTGGACATTGAGAAAATAATCGAGTAATCCCGACGCCCTTGCCAGGGAAGGGGTAATGGTGGGCGAGG
>CAZDSN010000539.1:0-3530 GCA_964507675.1 uncultured Ardenticatenaceae bacterium
AGAAGTAGGCCTGGCCGCCCTAGATGAGACCCATAGTCAGCTTTTAGCAGTACGCGGCTTGGGTGCGTTAACACCCGCACAAGGAATAGCCGTCTTCGATTGGTTAATGAAACGGCAACAAGAAACGCAAATAAGTGTAATGGCTTTTGATTGGCAGCAATGGGCTATATCTATGCCAGAAGCTACAACGTTGCCATTTTTCCATGAGTTAATGCCAGAGCTGACCAATGATCTGCGCAGACAAGAAGGCAAATCAATACGGGAACTATTGATAGATGAACCCCATCAAGCCAGAAACACGACCCTGGAAACTTATCTGCGCGACCAAGTCGGTCAAGTGCTGCATCTACCAACAGAGGCCATATCAGCCGACCAATCCTTCAAAGGATTGGGAATTGACTCCCTAATGGCCCTGGAACTGAAAAATCGCCTGGAGAAGAATCTGCAAATACGGTTGTCAACAACCGTTATCTTTAACTATCCCTCTATCAATTCATTGGCCACACATTTGTTAGATAAATTCGTGACCAGCGAGTATGCACCGCCCCCCCAAACCCCATCTGTCCAAACAGCCATCCCTGACCATCCACCAGACTCTCCCGCAGCCGTTTCTACGGAATCCCTGGACCAGTTATCTGACAGCGAACTGGAAGCCTTGCTAGAGGAAGAGATAGCGGCGCTGGATGATCTGTTGAAGAGTGTGTAGATGAGCGTTTCCACAGACACAAGTAGTCATACATCGCTGCAACTAAAACAGGCTTTACGGGCGCTCAAAGAAGCGCGTACCAAGTTAGAAGCAGTCAATCAGGCGCAACGGGAACCAATTGCCATTGTGGGAATGGCTTGTCGCTTTCCAGGCAGCGCCAATACCCCTCAGGCATTCTGGGATATGCTGCGACAAGGAGAAGATGGGATTGGCGAAATCCCATCCGATCGCTGGGCAAGCGACAGTTATTACGATCCCGATCCAACCGCGCCTGGCAAGATGTATACCAGGCGTGGCGGATTTGTAGCAGAGGCAACATTATTTGATGCCGCCTTCTTTGGTATATCCCCCCGCGAAGCCAGACGCATGGACCCCCAACAGCGGCTGTTGCTGGAAGTATCGTGGGAAGCGTTGGAACAGGCGGGGCAAGATCCCCATCGCCTTACCAGCCGCAACATAGGTGTGTTCATCGGCGTTTCGGACAATCAATATACACAGCGCCAAATCAGGAGCGAGGGAGATATTTGTGTGGACGATCCAAACTTCCTGCTTGGTAGTTCATGCAGCGCGGCGGCCGGGCGGCTCTCTTATCTTTTCGACTTTCGTGGACCAACCCTGGCGGTGGATACCGCCTGTTCCTCTTCGCTGGTAGCCGTTCATCTAGCCTGCCAGAGCTTACGCATCCAGGAGTGTAGTCTGGCGCTTGTTGGCGGCGTCCATGTCATTTCCTCGCCAGAGACATTCATCAATTATTGTAAGATGGGCATGCTTTCGGCGGATGGTTATTGCAAGACATTCGATGCCAGCGCCGATGGTTTTGGCGTTGGTGAGGGGTGCGGCGTAGTGGTCTTAAAACGATGGTCTGATGCCGTAGCGGCTGGGGATCATGTGCTGGCTTTGATCCGTGGTTCAGCCATCAACGAGGACGGGCGGAGCAACGGCCTGACAGCGCCGAATGGCCTGTCGCAGCAAGCCGTTATCCGGCAGGCGTTAGAAAATGCCGGCATCCCCCCCTCTCAAATCAGCTATGTCGAAGCGCATGGCTCTGGCACCCCTCTGGGCGATCCCATCGAGATAGAATCAATACAAGAAGTGCTGTGCCAAAACCGTCCACTAGAACATCCCCTTCTTGTCGGCACAGTCAAAACCAATCTGGGACATCTCACAACCGCCGCTGGCATGGCCGGTTTGATTAAAACCGTTCTCAGCTTGCAGCATCAAGCCATCCCTCCTCATCTACATTTGCGTCAACCCAACCCTTATATCACCTGGAATGAACACCAATTCCAGGTGCCAACACAACTTACCCCCTGGAAGCCTATCAATGGCCGTCGTGTAGCTGGCGTTAGTTCATTCGGCTGGGCTGGCACAAATGCTCATGTAGTTTTAGAAGAAGCCCCTACCTCACAAACCACGCCAGCCACTCCCCATTCACGACCCTTTTATTTACTTCCTTTGTCAGCCCGCACAGAAACGGCGTTGATCCGCGCCACAGACAATCTGGCTGCCTATCTACAGACACACTCAAACGCCCCGCTGCCTGATATAGCCCACACATTACAGGTTGGGCGCGCCGCTTTCGATTACAGGCGGGTTGTTTTGTGTCACGACCAACAAGGGGCAGTAAAGGGACTGATAAATCCGGCAGCGCAAAATGTTTTAAACAGTGTCGTATCACGCCACTCTCGCCCGATAACGTTCATGTTTCCGGGGTTAGGCGACCAGTACCTCAACATGGCGGCAGGCTTATATCAAAACGAACCCCGCTTCCGGCAAGTGATTGATCAATGTTGTGAGACGCTGCAGCCCTACCTGGGGGTTGATTTACGCCCTTTACTATTCCCTCAGAATGGCAGCAGCAAAGAAACATCCATCAGGCAAACAGGTCTGGATTTACGGCAAATGTTGGGGCGCGCCAATCAGAAAGATGTTCTGGGAGTGCTTAAACAGACTTCGCTGGCACAACCAGCTTTATTTGTTTTGGAATACGCTCTGGCGCAACTGTGGATGTCCTGGGGAATTCAACCACAGGCGATGATCGGTTACAGCCTGGGTGAATACGTGGCAGCCTGTCTGGCTGGCGTTTTTTCTCTTGAAGATGCCTTGCAACTGGTCGCGCGAAGAGCGCAAATGATTGATGCCCTGCCTGTGGGGAATATGTTGGCGGTTGCTTTACCAGAAGAATCCATAGCGCCTCTACTTTTTGAATCTGTCTCCCTTTCTGGCATCAACGGCCCAACGATGTGTGTCGTAGCTGGATCACCCGCGGCGATAGCAGACCTGGAACAAACACTTATAGCCAAAGGCATCGTCTGTCGCCCAGTGCCAACCACCCATGCTTTCCATTCTCAGGCAATGACGCCAATCATGGATAAGCTGACCCAACTTGTCACTCAATTTGAACGGCGGCCACCACAAATCCCTTACATCTCCAACGTAACGGGAACGTGGATTACTAGCGAGCAAGCAACCGATGCTGGTTATTGGGCCACCCATATGCGCCAACCAGTGCGTTTTGCTGATGGTGTCTACAGGCTGTGGGAAAAGCCAGGGAATGTGCTGTTAGAAGTAGGCGTAGGACAGATGCTGGGTAGTATGGCTATGCAGCACCCGGCCAGGGCCAGTGACCCGATTGTTCTATCTTCTCTGCCTACGGCACACGACACAACGCCCGATCAAGAGTTTATATTCCGTTCGTTAGGCCAACTCTGGTTGAGTGGGTGTGCGGTAGATTGGTCAGGCGTTCACGCTCAGGCTTCTTATCGCCGGCAGCCTTTACCCACCTATCCTTTTGAGCATCAGCAATATTGGATTCAACCTTCTG
>CAZDSN010000540.1:0-3525 GCA_964507675.1 uncultured Ardenticatenaceae bacterium
TAGAGGGCGAGGGGCGCTACGCGCCCCTCGCCCTCTCCGAAAGCCCCCTTCCCCCCTTGGGGAGAAGAGGGTTGGGGGGCTTCTTGAGAATTCCTAAACCACAAGCCCAATCTCGACACCAACCCCTTTTCTGGCTAGAATACATTAGGTGATTGCGCTGTATTCTGTGGAATCAGTACGCCGCACCCGTATCATTTAGAAACCGAGCCAGTTTTCCCACAGCGAGGACGACATGAACAAAAAAACTATCACGGACATTGACGTACACGGCAAAAAAGTGCTGGTGCGCGTGGATTTTAACGTCCCTTTGAGCGGCAAAGACCCCAACGAGCTTATTACCGTCACCGACGACACCCGCATCCAGGCGGCGCTGCCCACCATCAACTACCTATTAGCCCATGGCGCCAGCCTCATCCTCTGCTCCCACCTGGGCCGGCCCAAATCAGCCGCCGACCAACAGTTCAGGATGAACCCCGTAGCCACCCGTTTATCTGAACTTCTGGACAGGCCCGTGCAAAAATTGGATGCGGTATCCGGCAGCCCGGTGGCCGAGGCCGTGGCGGCTATGCAGCCTGGAGATATACTGCTGCTAGAAAACACCCGCTTCCACCCCGGCGAGAAAAAGAACGATGCCGCCCTATCGGCGGAACTGGCTGCCCTGGCTGACGCATACATCAATGATGCTTTTGGTACAGCCCACCGCGCCGAAGCCACCACCGAGGGCGTGGCTCACGCCATGCGCGCCAAAGGAGGCCCCGCCGTGGCCGGCTTCCTCATGGGCCAGGAAATGAGCGCCCTGGGTTCCGCCGTATTGACCCCGCCCCATCCCTACATAGCCATCATGGGTGGGGCCAAGATTTCCGACAAAATCAAGCTGATTGAAAATCTACTGCAAAAGGCGGACAAGATTTTGATTGGCGGCGGCATGGCGAACACTTTCTTGCAAGCCAAAGGATATGAAATGGGCAGTTCGCTGGTAGAGGCAGAGGCCATTGGCGAGGCCAACCGACTATTAGACATGGCCGGAGAGCGACTTATCTTGCCCGTGGACCTGGTGGTTGCTGACCGGTTTGCCGCTGATGCTGCGGCGGAAATTACGCCGGCATCTGCCGTCCCTGCGGCCAAAATGGCCCTGGACATTGGCCCGGAAACTGTGCGCCTGTTCGCTGCACAACTGGCCGGGGCGCGGCTGGTGATCTGGAATGGCCCTATGGGTGTGTTTGAGTTCGAAGCCTTTGCCGCCGGCACAAACCGCATTGCCGCCCTGCTGGCCGAGATGGCCGATCAAGGGGCGCAAGTGATCATTGGCGGAGGGGACTCGGCGGCGGCAGTGAAAAATGCCGGCCTGACAGACCGCATGACCCACGTCAGTACCGGCGGCGGCGCCAGCCTGGAACTGCTGGAAGGCAAGACGCTGCCGGGGATCGCCGCATTAGATGACAAGTAGCCTGAGCCGCGCAAAGGATTAGACTACCGCGGGGCTGGCAAAAAAAGCCTCTGCAATGGCTGGCAAGCCATTTGCAGAGGCTGTAACTCAAACGAGTCAGGAGGGTGGATTACTGCCCTGGCAGGGGCAGCAGGGGAACAGGGTCATCAGAAATATAAAGATTAGGGATGCGGAAGGAGCGATATGCCGGCATCTCCGTGTACATCTCATAATTGATTGTTCCGTCCGGCAGCACCTCTTGCGCCAGTGAGTAATTGGTTATCTCCCCGGTTTGGATCCCCGAATTAAAGTGGTAGTTTCCGTTGGCCAGGATTTGCCCGCTGCCCAGAGCAAAAGCATACGTTTGCAAATTGGCGTTAAGCGCCAGGGTCGCCGTCATAGCGTCTTCATCAATCTGGTATACCTGCCCGCGGCTGTAACAGAGTTCCGGGTAAAAAGTGCAGCGCGTATTGCCATTGTCATACAGGATAATTTGACCGGGGCCAATGAAATAAGCGTCATGCTGGTGCGTGTTCCACAACGTCTCATCCGGCGTTCCCAGGTCAAAATCACCCTGCGGTCCCAGGCGCCAGAGCACCGTGCCATCCCCTCCCCCATTCGCGTAATGCAGCTTCACCACCCAATCCTGATGGCGAATGGAAAGCAGCAAATTGCCATCTGGCGTAGGCGTAATAGAGTTGGAGTGCGTCCAGTCGTTGGCTGTATCGTCCAGCAAAATGGGCGGGCAGCCCGGCCCTTCGCTGACGCACGTTTCCCCCAAGACGGCCATCCGCGCCGGGTCTAGATGCGCAAAGCTATCCCAAACCCAGGTCACCTGCCAGTTTTCGTCCAGCACAATGACGTAATCGCCAATAACGTCCACCGGGCCGGGACCTTGCACGTCTATAAGTAACCGCTCGGTGCTGGCAATGATGGCCATGTCGCCGTTGGGCAGCAGGGTGGCGTCGTGGTGGAAGGACGTAGCCGGCTCCAGTCCCAATGCGGCCAGTTGTTCATTGATGCGGGGGATAGTCGTCTGCCGCACGATGTTGCCATTCAGGTCCACTTCACGCAGAACCTGGTCTGCCAGCTCCGGCCCGTCCAGAATCAGCGTGAAGATACCGCCAGGCATGGCGCGCAGCAGCCAGACCGCGCTAAACAGTTCGCGAATATAGCCCCACATAGGCCACCCCAGCAGGTCAGTGGCGTAAGGGTAGTTGTCATGGTTGGCTGTGCCGATGATGGCCGAATGGAGAATGATATTCTCGGAGCCGCTGGTGTTTTCATCAGGCAGATCGAGGATCTCGGTAGGCGGCAAAAACTGGTACAGGATGACGCCGGTAATGAAGCGGCGCAGCGGACCAAAGCCGAGACTTTGTCCCTGGGCGTCGAATACTTCGTGCTTCATCCAGTAGAAGGAAATGGGATACATGCCGGCAATGTAGAAATTCATGCTATGTACGCCATCACACGGCTTCTGGTTCGTGGTCGTAGGCTGGCTGTTGCCTTGCCGCCAGAACACCACCCGCATGGACTCTCCCACCGGGCAAGGAGGAGCGCTGTACACGGCTATCAGCGGGTGCCCGGACTCCGACACCACGGGCACAGTGGTTGTGCGGGGGGCGTAAAAAAAGGCACGCGTTGCCTGCAGCGTTTCCCCGGTGTCCCGGTTCCTGACGGTGACCACCACCGCATATGCGCCGTCGTCTAGCAGCGCCCACTCAAAGATGTTGCTTTCCTGAAAGTCGTACATCAGGCGCAGCGACTCCCCGTAACGGGCGTAACTGAGACGATAATCGTAGTTTCCCGGCGGGTCTACGGTCACATTCCAGTTGATCAATGTGCCGACGGGCTGCCCTGACGGCAGGTCGGATGTAAGCTGTACGGTGAAAGCGCTGGCCTCTGCAAAGCGGGGACGCCCTGCCGTGTGAAGCAGACCGGACAGAATCAGAATCGCGCCTAACAAGGTGAGTAACCATTTCTTCATGAAGTCGTTCCTCTTGTGAGAAGCGTGTGCGACCAATGCACGCGCCGCCGCTCTGACTTGCCAACCTTCATTTGCCTGGACCAGCCAACATGCTTTGCCGGCATCTTCATTA
>CAZDSN010000541.1:0-3521 GCA_964507675.1 uncultured Ardenticatenaceae bacterium
AATGCCGGCAACCAGCCACCCATGGATAGCTTCCGCCGGGTAGGTCATAGGCATGTTGAGGATGAGGCTGGAAATGCCGGCATCTGACAACAGCCGCCACAACGTGGGCTGCTGGATGTCTGCGCCATTGGTGGGCACAAATGCGGCGTAATCTTTGCCAATCAGGCGACCAAAGTCAAACACGCCATGCTGTCCTGGATTCGTGCCGGTGGCAAAGGAAGCAAAGGCCGTGGGCGTGGCCCAGGGCACAGTGCTTTCCAGCACGCCGCCGCAGCCTTCGTGAAAGAGGCGGGAGAGGAGGGGGAGATTGCCGGCAGCCATCCATGGCTGCAATAAATCCAACGTCGCCCCATCCAGAGCAATAACCAGGACTTTCGTCATAAGAATCAGGTTACCAAAAGTAGGCTATGGTTCCTGTTCACCTTACACAGCAATGCCCAGGATCAGCACAGGAATGTCAATATCTGCCTCGCCACGATGCTGTAGGTCCCAAGCAAACTGCTCGAAATAAGAAACGCCTGTAGACATCTCGTTAGCCAGTTCCTTCAGCGGTACAATTTCAATGCCGGCATCAATCATCCCTTCGTTATGGAAAATTGTCATCTTGGCGCAAACGTTATAGACCATAAATGCATACTTGCCGAACTGCACCTCCACACCCAGCCGATTTTTAATGAAGTCCATTTCCCGAAAGGCGCCTTTCAGCGAACGAGACGGCACATAGTCCGGCAGATAGAACGAAGTAGGATAGTCGCAATGCAAGCGATTCTTGTCCCGCCAGCCGTGGCTCACAAATTCGTAATGGAAAGCCTTATTGAAAGAAGCCGGCTTGTATAACATTCTGCCAGGCATCGTCTTCTCCCTGCTAGGTTTCACTTTATGGCTCTGCCCATCAACCGCGCCAATAATCGCCTCTATTTCCCGCAACTCTGTGGCGAATTTCGCTTCGATGATCTCCCGTCCGCCCTTAAAGGAGTAGATGCCGGCTATTCTCATCGATAGGACTCCTTTTTATCGAAAAGCCTTTGCTGTCCAGTTTCTTCCCATTCTGGCGGCGTCTGAGCTACTTTTTCGTTGCCCGTTGGCTTATGCACAGGCTTTCCCATCGGTCTTAATTGTAGTGTACCGTTGTAGAAAGAGGTGAGCCGCTGTCTGGCAATATCGGCATATTCAGGCTCTTTCTCACTACCCATTCCCTTACGTCCCTGCTTGACGGCGGCAATTAACGATGAACCCACCCCCGCGTAAGGATCGAAAACCCAGTCGCCTTCATTCGTGAGGGCCAGCACACATCGTTCCACCAGTTCCACGGGAAACTGGCAGGGATGGATCGTCTTTTCAGGATGGTTAGATTTCACATTGGGAATTTCCCAGAAACCATCTTCCCATTCAGCAATTAACCCTTGCCACACATCGGAAGGATTTTTGCCCTTTGGATTGCCTGACGGCTTGCCCTTATTGGGGCCCTTGTAATGTCGTTTCCCTGGATACTTAGAGGGCACGCGCACAGGGTCAAGATTGAAGGTGTGTGTTTTCCCTTTAGTAAACCATAGAATCGTCTCGTAGCGCCCTGAAAATCGCTTACTGGCATGCAGGCCATGTCCAAAATGCCACACAATCCGATTGCGTAAGAACAACCCTAGCCGCTTGAAGATTGGGTAATAGTAAATATCCAGGGGAAAGACTTCCCCCTCTTCAACGAAGTTACCAACCTGCCAGCAAATACTCCCTTGTGGATGCAGCACGCGAACCAGTTTCTGAATGGTCTCTGCCTGTTGTTCAAGGTATGCCTCAATCGCTATGCGATCCTCGTAGGCTTTGCCCAGATTGTAAGGGGGTGAAGTCACGATGAGCTTGACGCAATGATCAGGCAAAGTATTTACAAACGCACTTACATCGCCGCAGTACAGAACTACGTCTACGCTTTCATTAAATTCTGTGGAGATGGCTGCAGGGCCACGAAGGATGGGTAAATCCATAATGATTTCCTCGTCGTACAGAACGTAGGTGCTACACGCAGGTCAATAATACTGGATTCAACCAGTCTCGCAACCATCTCCACTAGCTGCCACACAACCAGGATTCGGCATGGTTCAAAACTCGATAGCTTTACAAGCCGCGATTTCTCAATCGCGCCACTGGTACACGGTTAGGAAACCGCGGCTACAAGGGTGTGGTTTGTCAAGGTAACTTGAACCATGCCCAGGATTCTTGTCTACTGCCGTATCACTCCGATGGGGTCAGGGTAATAGCCGCGCTGTAGTTGTATAGATCGGGCGCGCGATAAGCCCGATAGAGAGGGGTGTTGACCCACATGGCGTGGGTTTCTTCGCCAGTAGGGGTCAGTTCATTGATGACGCCCTGTCCTGGAGCAATCTCGCTTAGCGTGCCTGAAGTAAAGGCGTAGTTCCCATTCGCCAGCCGCTGCGCGGTGCCAAAGCCGTTGGCGTAGTAACCCAGGTCTATGTTGACCGCCAGGGTAGCCGTCATGCTAACTTCATCCACCACGTACACCTGCCCGCGGCTGAAGCACTCTGCGCCCAGGTCGCAGCGGGTGTTGCCGTTGTCATAGACGACCATGCTGTTGGCGGAGACCATGCCGGCATCATGCGAATGCGTCAACCAGGGCCAATAGATACCATCCGCTCCCAACAACGCAAAATCCCCTTCGTTGCCCAACCGCCAGACGACAGCGCCGCTGCCCTGCCCATCCTGGTAATCTATCTTCACCACCCAATCCTGATGGCGCACCGACAGGATTAAGTTATGGTCCGTGGGCGTGTAATCAATGGAATTGATGTGCAGCCAGTCGTTAGCCACCTCGGCCAGATCCAAAGGCAGACACCACGGGTCAGACTGAACGCACAATTCACCTAAAATAGCCACCCGCTCCACATCCATGTGGGCAAAGCTGTCCCATACCCAAACTAACTGCAAGTTTTCGTCCAACACCAACACGTAGTCACCCAGGATGTCAATTTCACCAGGCCCTTGCACATCCGTCATGAGCCGTTCGGTGGTCGCCAGCACGGCTGTGTAGCCATTGGGCAGGCGACGCGAATCGTGATGGAACACGCCCATAGGGGGATAGCCCAAGGCGTCCAACTGTCTGTTCAGGCTGTAGGCGCTGGTCTGGCGCACTACGTTGCCAGCCAGGTCTACTTCCTGCCATATTTTGCCGCGCAGCAAATCGTCCCCCACCGTTAATAAAATAGTCCCCACCGCTGTGGGTCGGAACACGGTAGCCCAGTTGGGGCCAATCTGGCCATCATACCAGACAGGCCGCCCGGCCAGGTCAGTAGCAAAAGGCACATTGCCAGGCCAGTTGGGAGCAATGATGGCCGGAGAGTACAAGATAATGTCTTCGACACCGCTGGTCAGACCATCCGCCGGATTCAAGACCTGGCGCGTGGGCAGGTTGAAGGGCAGATCGCCTGTGGTGAAGGCACGCAGCGAGCTGCTGCCCAGGTAGCTGCCATCAGCGGCAAAGCGTTGGTTGAGAATGTAATAGGTGGTCAGGG
>CAZDSN010000542.1:0-3507 GCA_964507675.1 uncultured Ardenticatenaceae bacterium
CCGGCATGCCCGCGTCGTGTAGTAGGAACTGGGGCGGGGGTTTGTGGGTTATTTTCCTGGGGCCGCCGCAGCGGAGGCAGCCGAAGCCTATTTTATCCAGGTGTTTCAGCGGCGCGAACTGCCAGACGATATGCCGGCATTCACTCTCTCCACTCCCACCAGCCTGGTGGACGTGATTTATGACGCGGGCATGGCTCCCAGCAAAGGGGAAATTCGCCGCCTGATCAAGCAAGGCGGGGTGCGCCTGGATGGGGAAAAGGTGGAAGACATTCATCTGGAACTCCAGCTCAAAGCTGAACAAATTGTGCAAGTAGGCAAACGGCATTTCTTGCGCGTGATAGCGGCGGCAAAGTAGTGCCAGACTGATGCCAAAACGCTCGTGGATGCGACGCGCCGCCTGGGCGCTGTTGATGGGATTGTGCCTGGTGGGTTTGGGCCGTGGCTCGCTGCCGGCAGCCGCCCAGGGACAGACACGGCTGGTGCTGGCTTTCTATTACGCCTGGTACGGGCCGGATTCTTTTGGCCCGGGCAAGACGCCCTACAATCCCGTGCAGCCGTATGCGTCGGGAGATGCCGGCACGATTCAGCGTCAGGTCAGCGAAGCCAAAGGGGCGGGAATTGACGGCTTTGTGCAAAGCTGGTATGGGCCGGCGCCCAACCCCACGGAAAGTAATTTTCGCACGCTGCTGGATATAGCTGCCGGCAGTGGCTTCAAAGCCGCCGTCCATTTTGAAAGCGCCGGCCCCTTTTTCAGCAGCCACAGCGACCGCAGCAGCGCCTTACAAACGTTGCTGGCTACCCACGCCAACCATCCCGCCTATCTGCGCGTAGATGGCCGCCCTGTCATCTTCTTTTGGGCAAACTGGCTGTATTCCGTAGATGATTGGGCCGTTATCCGCGACCAGGTGGATCCCGGCCACAGCAGTATCTGGATCGCTGAAGGGGGTAACACGGATTATCTGCGCGTTTTTGATGGGCTCCATCTATACAACATCGCGTGGTCAGCCAATCCCGCCAGCACTGCCGCCATCTGGGGAGGCAACACTCGCGCCGCCGCCAGCACCTATGGCAGCTATAAATATTGGGTGGGTACGGCAATGCCTGGCTGGGATGACACCCACCTGACAGCGCGGGGCAGTAACGCTTTTTATCGAGATCGGAATGGGGGGGCTTATTATCAGTCCAGCTTCAACGGGGCTGCCGCCAGCGCGCCCGACATGCTGATCATCACTTCCTATAATGAATGGGTAGAAGGTAGCCAGATTGAACCCAGCAGCGAGTATGGTAATACCTATCTGGATCTAACCGCGCAGCTATCGTCTGCCTATAAATCGGGCAGCATTGCCGCTCCTGTGCCGCAAGCGCCGCTGGTGCAGCAGCCTCCGCCGCCCACTATCACGCCTGGCCCATCGCCAACGCCTTCTGACACTCCCGCCCCCACGGTGACGCCTTCGCCAGTGCCCTCCCCTACGCCAGCAGTTGATGGTCGTATTCTGTACATGGTGCAGCCAGGGGATACGCTGATCGGCATTGCCAGCCGTTTCCAGATTGATTTGCAGCTTCTTTACGCTTACAACGACCTGGACGGCAGTTCGCTGCTGGTCATCGGCCAGCCGATTATGTTGGGACATACCGAAACATATACGGGCACAACCTTTGTAGCTGACCAACCGCAAAAGCGGGTAGACCCCGATGGCCGGGTGGTGCACGTGGTGGGGGCGGGCGATACCCTGATAGGGATCGCTGTCACCTATGGTCTGACACTGGATGAACTTTATGCCGTAAGTGGGCTGAATCCTGATTCGCTGCTGCAAGTCAATCAGGAGGTTGTTATTGGGCGGACGCCGCAGCCACAAGAAGTGGGAGGTTCCGCTTTTGAGCCAGAGCCATCGGTTACCCCTACCCTGACGCCAGTAGCCACAGCCACCAGCGCTACAGAGCCGGCAGCGACGGCCAGCAGCGCCACGCCCACGCCAACCATATTGGCTGCGCCTGCCAACACGCCTACACTCGCGGCGACGATGGCAGCAGTAACGACGCCGGCAATCCCATTTACCGTTTCATCACCGGCGACACTGTTTGCCGGCATCGTCATCTTGCTGATACTGGTGGGGGGATTGTTCCTCTACATAAGCCGGAAGTAAGGTTACCAGCCATGCCGGCAAACGATCAACTTCTGAGAGAAGTGGAACGTTGATTGGGCGAGTAGCTGCCCGGCGGTTTAATCGCTCTTGGGCAGCAAAGCGACAGACAACACGTCTGGCAGCGAACGGCAGCCAATCACGTCCAGACCCGCCGGAAATGCGTCAGCCTGCCGCCGCACGTAGGGGACCACACACCGTTTGAAACCCAATTTAGCCGCTTCGCGCAGGCGAACGTCCAACTGGCTGACGGCGCGCAGCTCCCCTCCCAGCCCCACTTCGCCCACAAAAGCCAGATCGGCATGGACCAGTTGATCCCTCAAGCTGCTGGCAATGGCTACGGCAATAGCCAGGTCAGCCGCGGGTTCATCTATTTGCAAACCGCCAATCACATTCACAAAGATGTCTTTATCAAAAAGGCGCGCCCGCACTCGTTTCGTCAGGACAGCCGTCAATAACAGCAGCCGGTTGTAGTCCACGCCATTGGCTGTGCGGCGCGGGTTGGCGAAAGCCGTTTCGCTGGTCAGCGCCTGAATCTCCACCAATAAGGGGCGCGTCCCTTCCAGGGTAACGGCAATAGCTGAACCAGAAGCGTTGATCTGCCGCTCCGCCAGAAACGCCTCAGAGGGATTGGCTACTTCGACCATGCCCCCTTCGCGCATTTCAAACACGCCTACTTCGCTGGTGGCGCCAAAGCGATTCTTTACACTGCGCAGCAGCCGGTATTGGTGGAAGGGGTCTCCCTCCAGATACAACACCGTGTCTACAATGTGTTCCAAAACGCGCGGTCCGGCAATGGCCCCTTCTTTGGTAACGTGCCCTACCAAAAAAATGGGGAGGCCGGCAATCTTGGCCAGCTCTTGAAAACGGCTGGCGCAGCCGCGAATCTGGCTGACGCTGCCTGCCGCGGAAGACAGGTCTTCCATGTGAGTGGTCTGGATGCTGTCTACAATCATGAGGACCGGCTTGACCGAATCCACGTGACCCAGAATCGAAGCCATATTCGTTTCTGTTACCAGAAACAGGTCATTGGCCTGCAATCCCAGGCGGTCTGCCCGCATCTTGATCTGCCGCACGCTTTCCTCACCGGATACATACAGCGTGGGGCCATATTCGTTGGCGACGCGAGCGGCTACTTCTAGCAAAAGCGTGGACTTGCCTATGCCCGGGTCGCCGCCCAGCAGAATCAGGGAGCCAGGCACAATGCCCCCCCCTAAAACGCGGGCAAACTCACTGGGGGACACAGCCAGGCGAGAGATACCGTCAAACGAGATCTCTGGCAGCCGCTGCGGCGTACTTTCCAGGCCGGCAGGGCGAGCGCGCCCGCGCGACGCATCAGGTGGCTCAATAAGCTGCTCGACCATAG
>CAZDSN010000543.1:0-3503 GCA_964507675.1 uncultured Ardenticatenaceae bacterium
GGCGTAAGAAATGGGTTGCGATAGCTTTTGTTCTAAATCGGGTAAGGCGTCACGGCGGGTAAACCGGTATCCATCAATCAGGGGTAGCAGCACCACCGCCAATAATCCAGCGCTAATCAAGGCAACAGCGATGGCCCGGCGCAGTCTAACCCATCGTTCGGAAGGGCGCGTCCACAGCAAGGCCATTCCAACCAGTACACTCAGGCAGAGAAACAGGTAAAACGGGTAATAGCCGCCACCGGTGGTAATCACCATGGCCACACAAATGGCAGCCAGCACCAATGAACTCCGGTCTTGTCGGCGCAAGGCCCACCATACACTGGCAAAACACCAGGGGAACCAGACAGCGCCTAGCAGTAGCTCGTACCATCCTAACCGCCACAGCAACGCCAGCCCGCCAGAAACCATAAACAGAAGGCCAGCCCACAGACGCACTAACCCACGAACGCCAAAGACATGAGCAAATACCCATTGGCCCATACCCGCCAACGCCAACGCCATAAAAACGGACACCTTCATGCCATTGATGCCGCCCCAAATTAACACGGGTAAAGTGGCCACCGGGTTCCAGAAGTGACTGATAAAGTCGCCGGTGTGAGGGAAACCAGTCAGCATGTACGGATTCCATAACGGAATTTGCCCGTAACGTGTCAAACTGATTTCGGCAAGTAAGGGCAACGTGGCGCTTTCGTTGTGCTCACCGGTCTGTTGCAACTGCTGCGCGTTAAAATCGAGCAGGGTTTGGCCGCTGTACAGGTAGGCCAGGAAAAAGATAAAGCACCACTCGGCCGCGTAGAATCTCCACTGACCCCATTGCCCACGCCGCCAGGCCCGCGCCTGGGCGATCATCTTTGCCGGAGACCACTTCTTAAGCCAGGTTAAAAATGGGGAGTTAGTGACCATATACAATTGGGTGAGGCTAAACGATGGAGAGCGCCTACTTGTGCCGTACCTGCCAGAAGTAACCGTCCAAAATTAACTGGCTTGTTTAGAAGGTCAACTTCTGCGCAGAAGTTGACCTTCCTGGTGGAACTTCTTTGTGGAGGGTTAGCAAATTAGAGAGCGTACAATGCTCCAAACTTGGTACGCAGATAGTGGATGTAGGGATCAATGGTCAGGGGAGTACCCAGCACCCGCTCGACCAGTTCAGGCGCGGTGAATTTACTGCCGTGCCGGTAGATATTTTCTTGCAACCAGCCATGCAGGGTTTTGAACTGACCCTGGCCGATTTCAGCGGCAATTTCTGGATGAGCCTGCTGCGCTTTCTCGAAAAAGGCGGCAGCCATGACATTGCCCAACGTATACCCCTGGAAGGCTCCACCCACCGGGCCAGCATACCAGTGCACGTCTTGCAGCACGCCATCTACGTCACTGGGGGCGCGTACGCCCAGGTAAGATTCATACCGCTCGTGCCAGGCAGCAGGCAAATCTTTAACCGCCAGCGTGCCTTCTAGCAGTTCCAGTTCCAATTCAAAGCGGATGATAACGTGCAAATTGTAGGTCACCTCGTCGGCATCGGTGCGGATGAGAGAGGGATGCACTTTGTTAATGGCCCGGTAGAAGGCATCCAGAGAGACGTGACCTAACTGATCGGGGAATACAGCCTGCAATTGGGGGTAGTAATGCTCCCAGAAAGCGCGGCTGCGCCCGACCTGGTTTTCCCACAGCCGGGATTGGCTTTCGTGAACGCCGGCAGATGTGCCGCCGCCTAAGGGGGACGCCTCATATTTCATGTCAATGCCCTGCTCATACATGGCGTGCCCAGCCTCGTGCAGGGTACTGAACAGCGCTTCGGACAGGTCATCCTCCCTGACACGGGTGGTAATACGCACATCGCCCAGAGAAAACTTGGTCATAAATGGGTGGTGGGTTTTATCCTGCCGGCCTCGGTCAAAGTCATAGCCATACTGCTTGATCACGCTCAAACCAAAATCGAGCTGTTTCTGTTCAGGGAAATGGGCGCGCAGAGGCGAGACGTCAGGCTCAGCATTACGGGCAATGGCTTCCACAAGGGGCACAAGCTGCTGGCGCAGTTCAGCAAACAGCCCACGCAGGCTGGCAACGGTCATGCCATAGTCGCTAAAATCAATCAGGGGGTCAGCAATGTGATCATAGCCAGGGAAAAAGTTAGCCAGTTGGCGGCTGTAGGCAACGGTTTTCTCCAGATAGGGTTGGACAGTGGCAAAATCGTTCTTGGGGCGAGCCTGTGTCCAAACGTGGTAGGTTTCGGCCATGTGCGCATACAGTTCACCCAGAAATGCCGGCGGAACTTTGACGGCCCGCTCATAATCGCGGCGAGTGACGCGGATCAGGCTGGCATCGTCGTCATCGTGGGGCAGGCTTTCTTCGTAGGGGCGTAGATCATCCAGGAGACGACCCACAGCCGGGTCGGTTAACTTCTCCTGAGCCAGGCGCCCCAGCAGGGCGATCTGGCGACCACGAGCGGGCGCGCCGCCTGCCGGCATATAAGTGGCTTGATCCCAATTCAGCAACGACCCGGCCATGCCGAGATCATTTACTTCTTCCAGGCGACTCTTTAGTTCTTGCAGTTTTTCGTCCATGTGCATCTCCAAAGTGATAAATTTTACCTGCGCCTGAGTTTATCCTATTCACTGCTATGATCCAAGAGGAGGACCCTTCCCACCCATAGGCGTATAGCCAGGGCTCCACGATGAATGAAGATTAGGTAACTGTGCCGCCAGTAGGACTTACCCCGTGAGATCAGCCCCATAGTCCGGTTGCCTTTTGCCGGTTTTGCAGTACGATTCCACCATGAACAGGCAACACCCTATCCTTCGACTCTGGCAATATGGGCGGGTCTACCGCCCTACCATCATCTTAGCCACCATCAGCTCTATTGCTAATAAGATTTTTGACCTGGCTCCCCCTGTTTTGATTGGGGCCGCCGTGGACATTGTGGTGCAGCAGCAAGACTCCTTCTTTGCCCGTTTTGGCATCAGCGACGTGCGCGACCAGCTATGGGTACTGGCGGGATTGACCGTCATTATCTGGGCGATTGAGTCCCTGCTGGACTACGCTGCCGACGTGCTGTGGCGCAACCTGGCGCAAACAGTGCAGCATGAACTACGACGGGACGCCTACAGCCACGTGCAGCAGTTGGAACTGGCTTATTTTGAAGACCGCAGTACTGGCGGCCTGATGTCTATCTTAAATGACGACATCAATCAGTTGGAACGGTTTCTAGATGGCGGGGCGCACGCCGTCATTCAACTGTTGGCCACCGTATTGATTATTGAAGGTCTCTTTTTCTACGTGGCCCCATCCGTAGCCTGGATGGCCGCGCTGCCTATGCCCGTTATCATGTGGGGTTCGATTCGTTTTCAACAGTTCCTGGCCCCACGCTATACGAACGTCCGCGAGCGGGTCGGGCTGCTGAACGGGCAGTTGGCTAACAATCTGGGGGGCATTGCCACCATTAAGAGCTTTACAGCAGAAGCACATGAACTGCGCCGTATAACCGGTTTGAGCGACGATTATCGAAC
>CAZDSN010000544.1:0-3498 GCA_964507675.1 uncultured Ardenticatenaceae bacterium
GAAGAAAACGACAAAGTTATTGGCCTGGAATTGGGCGCGGACGATTACATCACCAAACCCTTCAGCCCGCGCGAACTGTTGGCGCGCGTACGCGCCGTATTGCGCCGCGCCGGCAAAGAAGCCCCCAACGCCGCGGTTCTGCGCGCCGGCGACATTGTGCTGGACCAGGATAGCTTCATCGTCAAAGTCAACGGCGAACGCATTGACCTCACCCCCTCCGAATTTGACCTCCTGGCGGCGTTAATATCCAGCCCCGGGCGCGTCTACTCGCGGCTGGATTTGCTGGACCGGCTGCAAGGCACAGCTTACGAAGGGTATGAACGCACCATAGACGTGCATATCCGCAACTTACGCGCCAAAATCGAACCCAACCCGCGCCAGCCTCGTTACATTGAAACCGTCTACGGCGTGGGCTACCGCTTTGCCGCTGACCTCTAGCCATACCCTACCCTATGCGCACCCTGGCCGCCAAACTCTCCTTTGCTTTTCTCTCCGTCAGCCTGACCGGTATTGCCCTGGTGGCCTTATTTGCCGGCATCATCGTTCGCACCGAATCCAACACCTTCCTTAACGCTTTCAACCAGGAAGCCATCCTCAACCGCCTGGCCGACTACTACGCCGCCAACGACGGGTGGGAAAGTCCCGTCCAGGAAATAAACGCCAGCCCCTTGCCCCAACTCGAATGGGGGCGCGGTTACTTCGTCACAGACGTCACCGGTCAGATCGTCATTCCCGCTGCGCTCCCCGGCAGCCGACCTCAAATTCCACCTGAACAACTGCGCCGCGCCGCGCCTATCCTTGTTGACGGCGAGACAGTTGGCTACCTCCTTGGGCGCGAGGCTCCCCCCAATGCCAACAACAACTTCGAACCAGACCGTGCCCGGCTAGACTTCCTGCAGCGCGTCAACCAGACACTTCTCCTGGCCGCTTTAGGCGCTGCCGGCATTTCTCTGATCATGGGTGTCCTCCTGGCCCGCAGCCTTACCCATCCCCTGCAAGAACTCACCCACGCCACCCGCGCCGTGGCCCTGGGCGATCTGACCCTGCAAGTTCCCGTCCGCTCTCAAGACGAACTGGGCGAACTGGCCGCCTCTTTCAACCAGATGAACACTCAACTGGCGCGCGCCCGCGACCAGCGCCGCCAGATGACCGCCGACATCGCCCACGACCTGCGCACCCCCTTAAGCATCATCCTGGGGCACAGCGAAGCCCTGCACGAAGGCGTTCTGCCACCTACACCAGACACGTTTTATATCATTCACGACGAAGCCAAACGCCTCAGCCGTCTGGTTGAAGAACTGCGCACCCTATCCCTCGCCGAAGCGGACGAACTCCCCATGTCTCCCCGGCCCATCTCGCCTGCCGCCTTGCTGGAACGCGCCTTCATCGCCTACACCCCGCAAGCGCAAAAACAAGCCATTTCCCTCACCCTGCAAGCCCCGCCCGATCTACCCGAAGTCAACGTAGACCCGGATCGCCTGGCTCAGGTGCTGGACAACCTGCTCAACAACGCCCTGCGCTTCACGCCCGCCGGCGGAAAGATCACCCTCGGCGCAGCGGCGACAGACCGGGCAATCCGCCTGTGGGTGCAAGACGACGGTCCTGGCATTCCCGCTGCCGAACTCGAACACGTCTTCAACCGCTTTTACCGCGGCGACAAAGCCCGCCAGCGGCAAGAAGGCGGCTCTGGCTTAGGTCTGGCTATTGCCAGATCCATCGTCGAAAACCACCATGGCCGCATCTGGGCCGCCAGCGCCCCCGGCCAGGGCACAACCTTCACCATCGAACTCCCCTCTCATCACCCTGCGTAACGCGCATTTTGCCCGCCAGTTACCTTCACATTATCTGAACAATTTCCATATAACATCCTTAAAACGATAGCGTAAACTGCTACAAATAGAAGCTGACGTTTTGAGCCGGCGTGAAGGCTTCAGTAGAAGCTAACGTTTCGAACTGGAGTGGAGGCTTCAGCCGGAACAAGGAAAAACTGACCATGTTACGTAAAAGAATCACCTGGACCATTGTCTTCCTGGTTATCGCCGCCGCCGCTGGTGGTTATGGATATTACCAACAGGCATCTGTGGCTGCCCAAACCACCGCCGAACCCGAGGTACAGACCTCCACCGTTCGCCGTGGCAGCCTGACTATTTCTGCCACCGGCGCCGGCGCCGTCATTCCTATCCAAGAGGTAACCCTGGGTTTTGCCGGCAGCGGCGTCCTCACCGAACTCAACGTGGCTGTGGGCGACCGCGTCAATGCCGGCGACATCCTGGCGCGCATAGACGACACCGACGCCCAACAGGCTCTGGTCAACGCCCAACTCCAACTGGAACAGACCCGAATGCAAACCGACGCCGCCGCCACCCAGATCGGCGTCAGCTACGACGACATCACCATCGCCCAGGCGCAAATGAACCTCGACCAGGCCCAAAGCAGCCTGGATGAATTACTCAACTGGACGCCCGACGAGAGTGAAATCGCCCTGGCCCAGGCGCACCTGGATGCTGCCGAAGCTGCCTACAATGCCGCCCGCGGTCAGGAAGCCGCCAGCAGCAACAACATTGTTGTCCAGAGCTACACCGTGCAAAATGCGGAACAGGCGTTGGCAGACGCCCAGGCTGCCTACGCTACCGCCTGGGGCCCCGCCCGCGATTGGGAGCTAAACGACGCCCGCCGCGCGGATGCGTTAGAACGAGAACGAGATCAAACCGCCGCTGCTGTGGAAAAAGCCCAGCAAAACCTGGAAATCGCCCAACTGAACTACAATTCAACCCTTGCTTCTACCAGCCACACCAGTTCCATTAACGCTCAGACCAACCTGCTCTCTGCGCAGCAAGACCTGGCTGCCGCCCAGACGGGCCCCACCGCAGACGAAATCGAAGCCGCGCAAACGGCTGTGCGCCAGGCGGAACTGGCTTTGCAGCAGGCGCAGTTAAACGCCGAAGCCAACCAACTCAAGTTGCAGCAGGCGGAATTGAACGTCACCGCCGCGCAGGAAACGCTAGACGGTACGGCGCTGGCGGCCCCCATGGCCGGCACCGTGTTGGAAATAAATGCTTCCGTAGGCGAAGCTGCCGGCAGCGGCGTCATCCGCCTGGCCAATCTGGAACAGCCTTTGCTGGAAATCTTCCTCGACGAATCCGACATGAACATGGTCGGCCTGGATTACGAAGTAGAAGTCACCTTTGACGCCTTGCCTGACGATATATTTATCGGTCACATCATCCGAATCGATCCCCAACTCTCCAACGCCAATGGCATGACTACCCTGCACGCCCTGGCGCTGCTAGATGAAGCTTCCTTTGCCAAACCGCAAACCTTGCCCATCGGCTTGAACGCCACCGTCGAAGTCATTGGCGGACGCGCCGAAAACGCCCTGCTTATCCCCGTCGAAGCCCTGCGCGAACTGGCGGCAGACCAATACGCTGTCTTTGTCATGGAAAATGGCGAACCCAAACTGCGCACCGTCGAAGTTGGCTTAATGGACTACACCTTCGC
>CAZDSN010000545.1:0-3496 GCA_964507675.1 uncultured Ardenticatenaceae bacterium
GAAGCGACTCCTGCCGCGGGTGAAGCCGCCCCGGCGGAAGGGGAGGCTGCTGCCGCCGCGGCTGCGCCAACTGCGCGCCCGGAAACACACACCGTGGCCCAAGGCGAGAATTTGTACCAGATTGGTTTGAAGTATGGGTTGTCCTGGGTGGTATTGGCCCAATATAACAACCTGGCGAACGCCAACCGCCTGGAGGCTGGTCAGGTGCTGCGGATTCCGCCGCTTGAGGGAACCGTCACGCCAACGCCCACGCCCGCGCCGGCTGCCGAAACCACGTATACGGTGCAGGCAGGCGATAACCTGTTCCGCATTGGTCTGGCTTATGGCGTCAGTTGGGTGCAGATTGCCGAAGCCAACGGTATCATCAATCCTAACCAGATTGTGGTGGGGCAGGTATTAAAGATTCCGACCAACGCGCCGGGCGTGACGCCTGAGTTTGTGCACAAGGTGGCTGCGGGCGAGACGATATTCTTGATTTCGCTGCGGTATGGCGTATCCTGGACGGCCATTGCCGAGAAGAACAGCATTGCCGCGCCTTACGTTATTTATCCGGGACAGGAATTGGTCATCCCAGGCGGCAATTAGGGAAAGGAAAAAGGAAGAGGGAAGAAGGCGGAGGCGATTGCTTCTGGGGAGACGCCTTCGTGAGGTGCCCTTTTGAAAATCTGGCTGGAAACGCTAAAGGGACACGGCTCGCCGTGTCCCTTTCTTTTTGGGGATGAAGGATATGGTCTGGCATGGTGTGTTGAATGCGTACCGGGCATATTTGCCTTTTGGGGATGATGTACAGTTTGTGACGCTGCATGAAGGGAATACGCCTTTGATTGCGGCGAACCGGCTGGCGGAGGCGCTGGCGCCTGGGGCAGACATGAAGCTGTACCTGAAGTATGAAGGCTTAAACCCCACAGGCTCTTTCAAAGACCGGGGAATGACGGCAGCCATCACCCAGGCTGTCTATGAGGGGGCGCAGGCTGTCATTTGCGCCAGCACGGGGAACACAGCGGCCAGCGCCGCCGCCTATGCCGCCCGCGCCAGTTTGCGCTGTGTGGTGTTGGTTCCCGAAGGCAAAATCGCCCTGGGCAAGCTGGCAGCCTGCCTGGCATATGGGGCAGAGGTGATCAGTATTGAAGGTTCGTTTGATGATGGGCTGGCCATGGTGCGGGAGATTGTGGAGCGGCAGCCGATTACCCTGGTGAATTCTATCAATCCATGGCGGCTGGAGGGTCAGAAAACGGGTGCATTTGAGATTTGCGACCAGTTAGGCGGGCGCGCGCCGGACTGGCATTGTTTACCGGTGGGGAATGCCGGCAACATCACCGCCTACTGGATGGGATATAAACAATATAATCAGGGGTTGCCTCGTCTACTGGGCGGACAGGCGGCGGGATCCGCGCCCATTGTGCATGGACGCATCATTGAGAAGCCAGACACCATTGCCACCGCCATTCGCATTGGCAACCCCGCCCGCTGGCAGCAGGCGCTGGCTGCCCTGGATGAGTCCGATGGGCAGATTACGGCAGTAACCGACGAAGATATTTTGACCGGCTGGCGGTTGTTAGCTCGTCTGGAAGGGGTATTTGTGGAGCCGGCTTCCGCCGCCGGCGTGGCTGCGCTGCGGCAGCAAATTGCCGCCGGGCAGCTCGATCCGCAGGGGAAAACCGTGGTGTGCGTCCTCACGGGGCATGGCTTAAAGGACCCGGACACGGCTATAGCCCAGGCCACGCCGCCGCGCGTCATACCAGCCCAAACCAACGCCCTGGAAGCCTACCTTCTCCGAAAATAGGGGTGAGTGGCGAGTGGTCACTGCTCAGAAGCGCCGCCCCCTGACCACCCACGAAATAAATCTGCGCCATCCGCGAAATCCTGATTATAGAAAATGGTGGTCAGTGGCGAGTGGTCAGTGCTCAGAAGCGCCGCCCCCTAACCATCAATCTGCTTAATCGGCGAAATCTGTGATCCCTATGGCGCCAAAATCAGATACTCCTGCCGCACCCAACCCACCGTACCGTCCAACGTGCTAATCTCCTGCCACACAACGCCCCCCTGATTGGCGTGGCGCGGCAGCAGCAGCACCACATCCTGATCTTGCACCATCACCAGCGGCGCGCCCCCTGGCGTGCGCCGCATCCACAGCGTGCTGCCACGAGTATCCACCAGAGCCGTTAGCCCGGAGAGGGGCGTGGGCGTCATGGTAGGCGTGGGGCTGACCGTAGGCGTAGGCGTCAGGGTGGCCGTGGGCGAGGAAGTAGGCGTGGGGCTGGCTGTGCTGGTGGGTGTGGGCGTGCGTGTGGTCGTGGGGGCAGGTGTGCCCAGGGCATTGGCTGTGGCCGAAGGCTGCGGCGTGACGGTGATAGCAGGCGGACGATTGGTGGCGTTGGCCGCGGCGGTGGCGTCCAGCGTGACCGTAATAGTGGCCGGGCGCGGCAGCGGCGCGGGAAACGCGCCGCTGGCGGGCGTGCCCGGCGTCTTCGTGGGCGAGGCAGCGGTGGGCGTGGGGCCGGCTGCCTGCCCCACGGCGTCTGGCTCCAGCGTCGCCGTGACCACCACAACGACCTGGGTGGCATTGGCTCCATCCGGCGCGGCGTTGAGCGGGACGCCGGCCAGGAAGAAGCCAAACATTAACAGCAGCAGCGCCAGGGCATACCCGGTCAGGGCGCGCACGCGCTCGGCCAGGTGGATACTATACAGGTTAAAGCGGCGGCTCAGGCGTGGGGATTGGGCCATCAGCGAGAGGCTGAGGATCAGCAGCGCCCCTAAGGCGGACAAACCCATGCCCCATAAAGTCCAGTTTGGAAAACTCATGGGGACATTATAACGAGTTTAGCCCTTCCAGCACAAAATCAGCGGCAACTGTGAAAGAACGTTAACTTCCGCCAGGCGTCGCCTTGCGGGTCTATCTCCGCTAAAATTGAAGGCTGCCGCTAACCATTCCCCCACTCACCCACTAATTATTCCCCTCCCCCACCCGCCACAGCTTCCAGTCATCCAGGAACCAGCCGTTGTTGGGGATGGCCCAACGACCGCGAATAGCCGCACCCACGGTGACGGGGTGCGCCGTGGCCACGGTGAAGCGGTAGCTGAAGGTGTTTTTCTGGCCGAAGCGCGGCAGCAGCCAGCCGCCATTTTGCCCATCTGCCAGCAGTTGTACTTCGCCCGAAAGGATGTCCGGCGCCCAGATTTTGCGCCCGTCGGCAGTGTAATCCACGATCAGGTCAGGAAAGACGCTAATTTGCAGCTCATAGCTGCCCGGCGACAGATCAACCGTGGTTAGCAGGCGGAAGCTGATCGCCCCATGCTCTTTGAATATCTTCACCGTGTGACTGCCGTCCCAAATGAAGAGCGAATGCTCGGCGGGGGGCAAAAACGCTTTCGACAACACCCGCGTTTCCGGGCGCACGTAGACGTTCCAGGGATCGGGGTCCAGGGGATTATTGCCTTCTTCCCATTCCAGCCGCCATTCATTGGGTAGTTGCAGTTCGGCAATGCCGTTTTGGTT
>CAZDSN010000546.1:0-3485 GCA_964507675.1 uncultured Ardenticatenaceae bacterium
GTATAGTTACAATCAGGGTCTTTATAGTTTGGTGAGGTTTTGCCATTATCGCCAGAAAAAAGGTCATGAAAGTGAACAAAATCGTGCGCTACGTTCTATTTTTCGTCTGTGCGGTGCAGTTCTTGTTTGCCATTGCCTTCTTCTGGCAACTGCCCTTTGCCGTCAACTTGTGGCCCTTTCCCGGCACCACGCCGCTGACCTTTATCTTTATTTCCTCCATTTTCGCGGCGGCAGCGGCGTCCACGCTGTGGGCGCTGGCTTCCAAAAATGACGGCGCTCTGGCCGGGATCGGCCTGGATTACCTGGGCATTCTGGTCCCCGTGGCCATCCTCTCGTTTCAACTGGGCGCGAGCAGCGGCAGCGCGCAATTGACGACTTATGGCGTCGTCTGCGTGTTCGGCGCGCTCTTTGGCCTGGGGCTCTTGTTGTGGAGCATCCGTATGCCCCTGGACACCACGCTCCCCTTGCCTGGCTTTGTGCGCTGGTCATTTGTTGTCTTCATCATTGCCCTTCTGATCGTCAGCACCCGCTTGATCTTGAAAGCGCCTAATGCCATTCCCTGGACAATTACGCCAGAACTTTCGGTCGTTATCGGCTGGATGTTCTTTGGCGCAGCCATGTATTTTGCCTATGGCTTGCTGCGGCCAGGTTGGGCCAATGCCGCCGGTCAATTGGTTGGTTTTCTGGCTTACGACCTGGTCTTAATCGTGCCATTCCTGACCAGGCTGCCCACTACGCCGTCTGAACACCGGATTGGCCTGACCATCTATACGGCGGTTGTCGCCTACAGCGGGCTGTTGGCGATCTACTACCTGTTTATTCATAAGCCCACACGTACGTGGACCTGGATGTGGTCAAAAAATTGATGAGAAGTACCCGTCTGGTTCTTCGGGATTTCGTGGGGTGATCGGCGCATCGGGTAAGATGGTACGCCCCACTATAGGGTGTCAATCCCCTGAATTCCTACAGAGCCAAAAGGGATTAACTTATGGACGAATCAAAGGTTTCTGAGCGTATACGCTTTTCGTGGCGGCGGGCGTTTGGGCGCGTGCCGTTGTGGGGCTGGTTAGCCCTGGCTGGCCTGGTCGGAGGCATCATTGGTCTGGGAGGTTTCACCTTTGCCTATGCCGAAGGCGCTTCCTACTTTTCCAACGATCCCCAGGCTTGCGTTAACTGCCACGTGATGCAAGAAGTATTCGATGGTTGGAACCACGGCAGCCACAAGGCGGTGGCTGTGTGCAACGACTGCCACACCCCGCACACCTTCCCCGCTAAATATGTGATTAAGGGTATCAACGGCTGGAACCACAGTGTGGCTTTCACCACGGGCGATTTTCCCGAACCCATTCAAATCACGGAACTGAATCGCGCAGTAGCTCAGGAGAACTGCCTTTACTGTCATGGCGACCTGGTGACGGCGATGAGCCACGAAGACGGCGACGATCCCACCGACTGCCTGCGCTGCCATGCAGGGGTGGGACATGGGCGTTAGCTGCCCTGGATGAAAATATAATCATAGATTGCGCAGATTGATGTTTCCGTGGCTTAATCAGAATCCTGTTTTCGAGGAACAGGGGCGGGTTGCCAACCCGCCCTACGGAGGTAGAGACGTTGCAATGCAACGTCTTTACAAAGGAGGCGATAAACATGACAACTACAACCAACCCCAATCGTCGTTCACTGCTCCTGATTGGCGCTGCATTTGTGCTGGGTCTGGTCATAATGGCTGGGCTGGCTCTGCTGTTGACCAATATCCAACAACGGAAGGCGGAAACGGTTGAATACCCCTTGCGCGTTGTCAACCTTGACCCCAATGAACTTGACCCGGCCGTGTGGGGGCAAAACTTTCCCCGCCAATACGACGCTTTCTTGCGCACCGAAGATGACACGGTTAGCACCCCTTATGGCGGTTCCGTGCTGTACAGTAAACTGGAGCGGTATCCGGCCATGGTGCGTTTGTGGGCCGGCTATGCGTTTAGCAAAGACCACAATGAAGAACGGGGGCATTTTTACACCACCATTGACCAGAAAAATACGCAGCGGGTGCAGATTGTCAACCAGCCGGGCGCTTGCGCCAACTGCCATGCGGCTGAAGCGCCGCAGCTTATCGCCGACATGGGCTGGGAAACGTTTAACAGCACGCCGTATAACGACCTGAAGGATCATCTGCAAGTTGGCTCCTCGTGCGCCGACTGCCACGACCCGGAAACAATGGCTTTGCGCCTGACGCGCCCGGCGCTGATCAACGCCCTGGCAGCGCAGGGAATTGATTGGACGCAAGCCAGCCGGCAGGAGATGCGCACTTACGTTTGCGCCCAATGTCATGTGGAGTATTACTTCCTGGGCGAGGACAAGGTGCTGACTTTCCCGTGGAGCCAGGGGTATAACATTGACGACATTGCCAGCCATTACGACCAGTATGGCTTTCAGGATTGGACGCACGCGGAGACGAATGCGCCCATGATCAAAATCCAGCACCCGGAGTTTGAATTGTGGAACACCGGGCTGCACGCGCAGTCTGGCGTCTCCTGCGCCGACTGCCACATGCCTTATGTGCGCGAAGGGGCGGTGAAGATTTCTGATCACTGGCTGCGCAGCCCGCTGACCAATATCAACCAGGCGTGCCAGACCTGCCACAAACAGGATGAAGCGCTGCTGGAAGAGCGTATCGTGACTATTCAAGACCGCACGGCGCAACTGCTGCGTCTGGCGGAAGAGGCGATTATTGACGCCATTGATGCTATTGTCGCGGCGCAGGCGGCCGGGGCCACCGATGAACAGTTAGCGGAAGCGCGCCAGTTGCACCGCCAGGCGTCTTTGCGCTGGGACTTTATCTCTTCGGAAAACAGCACCGGCTTCCACAGCCCGCAGGAAGCGGCGCGGGTGTTAGCCCTGTCCATTGATTATGCGCGGCAGGCGCAGTTGGCCGCAGAGCGGTTGACAGGAAATGTGGCGGGCGAGTAACAGGTAATACGTCGTAGAAATTAAAAGGAGGTCGAGATGGAACACCCCCCCAAAAAACAAGTATGGGGAAAGAATGTTATTCTTTTCATTACCGATCAGGAACGGGCGACCCGGCACTTTCCGCCAGACTGGGAGAGAGACAACCTCCCTGGTTTGACGCGCCTGAAACAAAATGGCCTGACATTCAAAAATGCGTTTACGAACGCCTGCATGTGTTCGCCCGCCCGCACCACTTGCTTCACCGGCTACTTCCCCGCCCAGCATGGGGTGAAGTACACGCTCGAAGAGAGTATGCCGTCGCCTGACTACCCCCAGGTAGAGATGCCGCTCAACTTGGCAAATATGGCGACGGTGATGTCCGCTGCTGGCTACAATGTGGTGTACAAGGGTAAATGGCACTGCAATAAACCCGCCGGCGAAAAGTGGGTTCCGCAGGATGTGGGCCAGTATGGCTTTACGCGCTGGAACCCGCAGGATGCCGGGGCCAAACAGAATCTTGACCAGGCTGGGGGCGGCGATCC
>CAZDSN010000547.1:0-3459 GCA_964507675.1 uncultured Ardenticatenaceae bacterium
AAACAAGCAGAGAGCTACGCTCCCACCCTGGCCGAGCCTTCCCTCGTTAACAGGAAGGCCCGACCCGATCTCAACCTGTTGGCAACAGGTTTTTTCCAGGCAGCCACCGATTTCAATCAGCGGCTGCGAAGTGGGCATTGCTGAAAGGAAAAAGAAACGGTGGACGCTCGTTCTACTCTAACACGTCCACCAGTTCCACTTCAAAAATCAGGGTGGAATTGGCCGGAATTTGTCCCACGCTCATTTCGCCATAGCCTAATTCGGGCGGCAGCACCAGTTGCCGTTTGCCGCCAACTTGCATCGTGGCCAGACCTTCATCCCAACCCGGGATAACGGCGCCCTGCCCCAGAGCAAATTGGAATGGCTGGCCCCGGTTAAGCGAACTGTCAAACAAAGTGCCGTCTTCCAGCCAGCCGCTGTAATGCACGACTACGGTTTGTCCGGCTGCTGGCTGCGGGCCATCGCCAACCACAAAGTCATAATATTTCAAGCCGCTGTCAGTGGTGGTGTAATCAGCGTCATTGACTTCGGTGGGTGCATCGGGCGCGCCTTCGCTCACTGACATGATTTCCACTTCAAACGTCAGGGTGGCATTGGGTGGAATCACGCCACCCGCGCCTGTTTCGCCATAGGCCAATGCCGGCGGCAAAATCAGACGCGCCTGGTCCCCTACGTGCAGCAGGCTAATGCCCTCTTCCCAGCCGGGAATAGTGCCGCCGCCGCCAACGGGGAACATGTAAGTTTCACCCCGCTCGCGCGAACTGTCAAAGACGGTGCCGTCTTCGAGCGTACCCACGTAATGCACCTCAGCAATCTGACCTTTTTGCAGGGCAGGACCGTCGCCAGCCTGGAGGATTTCATATTGTAGCCCACTGGCGGTGGTGATCAATTCCCCAGCGGGGGCGCGGGTTGGTTCGGCGGCAGATTCTTCGCTGCCGGCATCCGTTGTGTTGGCGTCGCTGGCCGCGCCGCTATCTTCTGTCGTTGTTTCTGTTGGTTCTGGCACCGGGCCGCAAGCAGCCACCAGCAAACCCAACAGCAGCAGCAAAGGTAAGATCAATTGAGATAAAGCACGTTTTTTGGTCAAAGCAAACTCCTTCTAACAATACAATGGTGGAAAAATGCGGCGCCTTACAGAGCGCCTGTCTGATCTGAATGGCACAGTATAATAGGTTTTAGTGAAACTTCCAGCCAGCCGCCAGGCTGCCGGCATGACAATAAGCCAGTTCTTACTTTTAAGGGGGCGGCAGAAAGAAGGTCAACTTTTTTGAAGAAGTTGACCTTTTGCTGGTATTACAGCTTCAACTCCTCGCTGCGCTTCCGGCCCTGACCTAAAGCGATAGACCGCTGGTAAGCTGCCCAAATGCCACGGGAGATAACCGTGCGCAGCCCCCCCTTTTCCATGTGATACAGCGCCTCGGCAGTGGTGCCCCCCGGCGAAGTGACCTGGTTGCGCAGTTCGGCCACATGCTTATCCGAGCGCGCCGCGTATTCAACCGAACCGCGCATAGTCTGGAAGACTAACTGTGTGGCCACGCGACGGGAAAAACCCAAATGCACGCCCGCGTCAATCATGGCTTCCATGACCATAAACACGTACCCTGGCCCTGAGCCGCTCAAGGCGGTGGCCATGTCCAGGTAATCCTCGTCGTCCACATAAATTTCTTGCCCAAACGAAGCCAGCACAGCCTGCGCCTGTTGCTTTTGCATGGCGCTCACCTCGGCTGTAGCTGTCCAGACGCTGATACCCTGGCCTATCTGCGCCGGGGTGTTGGGCATGGCCCGCACCACGGCAGCATGAGCCATGCCATCTGCCAGTTTTTTAATGGGCGCGCCGGCAATGATGGACAACAGCAGGTCCTGGCGGCGCAAATGGCCCCGGATTTCCACCATGACCCGATCCATCATCTGTGGTTTGATAGACAGCACTACCACCTGTCCTTCTTCGGCAGCCTCCGCGTTGCTGGTGGTGGTGCGCACGCCGTGCATCTCATGTAATCGCTGCCCCTGCTCCAGGCGCGGGCCAGAGGCGATGATCTGGCCCGGCGTCACCACATTCTGGCTAATCAAACCACGGATCATGGCCTCGGCCATGGTTCCGCTGCCGATAAAGGCAATGGTTTTGTCTTGAAACATGCTGTTTTGCTCCATCTATGGCTGGTTTCCTGACTGTTAGAGTCAGGCAGCCGCCTGAAAAGCGGCTTGCCGCTGTGTCACTGCTTGCAGCCGCTGCTCGTCTACTTCGATGCCCAGCCCCGGGCCAACGGGCACGGTAATCGTGCTGTCGTCCTGATTCAGGGAAAAGGGCGTGGCGATGTCGGCCACATAATACCGGTCGGTGGCGGAGATGTCGCCGGGCAGGGTGAAACCGGGCAGCGCCGCCAGCGCCAACTGCGCCGCCCGTCCAACGCCCGTTTCTAACATGCCGCCTACCCACACGGGTATGCCCGCCGCGCGGCAAATATCGTGAATCTGGCGGGCGTTCGTCCAGCCGGCGACGCGGGATGGCTTAATGTTAATGATGTCACAGGCGCCCAGGGCCAGGGCGGCGCGGGCATGGTCGGGCGTGATGATGCTTTCATCCAGACAGAGGGGCGTTTTAATCTGTGGGCGCAGCCGGCTGTGGTTGTAGATGTCATCATGCCCCAATGGTTGTTCCAACATTAACAGATTCAGATCGTCCATGGCCTGGAAAGTGGCTGCATCGGCCAGATGATAGGCGGAGTTGGCGTCGAGCATAATCGCCAGATCGGGGAAAGCGCGGCGGGCGGCCTGCGCCAGAGCCATGTCGTGTCCCGGCTTAATTTTGAGCTTAATGCGACGGTAGCCCTGGGAGAGATAACCCGCTATGGTGTCCAGGGTATGTGGAACATCCGCCTGGATGCCAATGCTGACACCCACCTTAACGCGGCGGCGGGGAGGCGCGTCGTAGGGCTGGGCCAGTTTTTGCGCCAGGGAGAGGCCGTCCCGCTGCGCCGCCAGGTCCCAAATAGCCTGATCCAGGGCCGCTTTGGCCAGCGGGTGGCCGCGCACGAAATCAAAATGAGGCGACACTGCTTCTGGTTCGGCGATCTCCTGGCGCAGCAGGGCGGGAATGAGGAAATCGGAAAGCACGTGCCAGGCGGTGACAACGGTTTCGTAGGAGTAGCCGGGGTCGTTGGTGGCCACGCATTCCCCCCAGGCAGTCAGGCCATCGGCTTGCAGGCGCACAATCAGACAGTCGCGCTGCAGCTGCCGGCCAAAGCTGGTGACAAAAGGGGAAACGAGTTCCTGGCTGATATGGTATAGAGTTATCTGTTCGATTTTCATAGGATGTTCGTGTTCCCGACCCTGCTTCCGCTGTCAGGGAAGGAGGGTCGGCTTCTCCTACCCTTCCCATTCCCGCATTAAACGCTTAGAACGCCATGGAGAAAATAATCGGGTAATCCCGCCCCCATTGCCAGAGAAGGGGTACTGTAG
>CAZDSN010000548.1:0-3454 GCA_964507675.1 uncultured Ardenticatenaceae bacterium
GGAATTTGATTTGTGGGGATGGGCTACATGGGTCGCCGCCAGTCCCTTATGATTGCCGGCATTGTAACAGTTTACGGCGGGAAAGGTCAATGCTAACCGCAAGGTTCCACAGTCGTTTGTCAATCGGACAACAAAATCAGTCGGGAAACGACAGCCTGGCAACGTTAAGCCAGCATCCCTGGTCTGCGGATGCTGTTTGCCGTCAATTGTTAGCCAGATACCCCCATGAAGGTGGCTGCAAATGTGCAAAACAACATCACGCTGATTTGCAAAAAGGGCATGGACGCGCTCCTCTTCCTGACGCCCTTGATCGCAAATACGCCAACGCCGAATGCGAATAGGTCTGGCAATTTGTCTTCAAACAAGTTCTGTGGCGTTGGCATCCTCAATGCGCGGCGGCGCAGCCTGCTCGCCACATTTTCGCCGGCTACTTGCCCAACAGTCGAGCCAGGAAGGAACGTTGGGGGGCTTCCGCCATTAATTCGGCTCCCTCACCCTGTTGTAGTTCCGCCGCCAGTCGCCCGGCAGCCGTGCGCAGCGCGCTGGCGATGGGACGCTTGCGCGTGCCGCCGCTGACGATAGGATGGCCGCGATCGGCGGCGCGCGCGGCGGCTTCATTGTCCAGGGGGATGGTCAGCAGCACCGGGCGCTTCAAAATCTTGGCGATGTCCTGTATCGTCACGCGCTGCCTGGGCAACATGCGATTCACCGTCAGCATCACCTTGTTATCGGGGTAATGCAAATCCTGTGACAGATTCAAAAAGTCACGCGCTGTCTTTAAGGCGGGCAGGTTTTGCTCGGTCACCAACAAAATGCGATCCGCCTGGTCAAGCATAGTCAACGTGACGTCGCTGAGGCAAGAACTTGTGTCTATGATTACAAATTGATAGACGTGGCGCAGCGTCGCCAACAGTTTTTGCAAATGTTCCGCGCTGATCAACTCCGCCATTTCGGGGCGGCGCGGAGCCAACATGACTTGTAAGCCGCTATCGTGCGTCAGCGCCACGCTGGTAATCAGGTCGGCGTCCAGTTCCCCCATACGCTCTATCAGGTCAAGAATGGTTGTTGTGGCCTTCAGGTTGAGCATTACCGAAACCGTGCCAAACTGAAAGCTGCCATCCAACAGCAGCGTGCGGTGTCCCTTTTCGGCCAGCGAGACGGCCAGATTCAGGGCCAGGGTGGTGCAGCCGCTGCCCCCTTTGGGGCTGAATAGACAGACAATTTTGCCTGCTTGTGGCTGGACAGGCGCGCCAGGCGCTGCTGCGGGCAGCCCGGGCAGCGTTATCTGGCCGGGCGCAGAGGGCGCTGCGGGCCCAACCGGCCGGCGTTCATGCACCTCATGAATAGCCCGCATCAACTCGTCCAGCGAGAAGGGCTTCATTAAGAAGTCTCGCGCCCCGGCCAACATGGCGCGTCGCAAATAGGGCGTGTCACTTTGCACCGACATGATGATGATTTGCGCCGTGGGTACGCTTTGCGTAATTGCCTTGCTGGCGCTAATCCCATCCATATCGGGCATGTTAACGTCCATCAGAATCACATCTGGCTGGAGTTCTTGCGCCTTCTCAATAGCTTCGCGCCCGCTGGCTGCATCCCCTATTACGGTAACGTCCGGATCGAATTGCAGCAATTTATGCACGCTCTCACGTGTTTCGCGCAAATCATCAACGACTAACACACGAATCTTATCTGCCATGCTTATTCCCTCAAGTGCGCCGTACCGCTGCTGCTGTCAATAGATGACAAAAGTCTGGCAGACTTTTGTGCTCTCCGGCAGGCTATCGGGCAATTTGGGGTGCGTAGTCGTCCCCAATTGTCCTAAAAGTGGGTATCGGCCCAGGTTGACACCCACCATGATTAAGCGCAGCGCCGCTGTTAATCACAAGAAGCGATAGAATACTTGATTGCTTAGAAAATAACCGCGTTCGGTCAGGCGCAAGTACCCCTCTGTTTCGCTCAACAATCCCCATTGTACCAGTTCTGTCACTGTATCGTTATAAACGTCTGCCACCGTTTGGTCAAATTTTGCGGCAAAAGCCGCTAAATCGAGTCCGCTGCGCAGCAGGCGCAGTTGCGTAATGATGGTGTCGGCCATAGCCTGCTGGCGGGTGAGGACGTAAGACTCCGCTGTCGCTGCGGAGAGCGGGTATGGGCGGGGTGGGTCTTGCTGCAGGCGGCGGATGTACACGCGCGGTTGCTTAACCACGTGATAACGGCAGCCGGCGGCATGGCCGTGCGCGCCGGCGCCAAATCCCAAATATTCCTGGTTGCGCCAATAGGTGAGATTGTGTTCACATTCATACCCTGGCAGCGCCCAGTTGGATATTTCGTAATGTTCGTATCCGTGAGCAGCCAGGGTGTGGCGCGCCACTTCGTATTGATCGGCGGCCAGATCCGGGTCTGGTGGGGCGATTTGTCCGGTGTGCAGCCAGCGGTGCATGGGCGTGCCTGGCTCTATAATCAGGCAGTAGAGGCTGAGATGCTGTGGCTGCAGGGCCAGGGCGGCTTGCAGCGTGGCCTGCCAGGTATGCAGAGTTTGCCCAGGCAGTCCATAAATAAGGTCAAGGTTGAGGTTGTGGATGCCGGCATTCCGGCTCAACGTCACAGCCTCCACCACGTCAGCAAAACTATGTTCCCGTTCCAGCAGCGCCAGTTCATCTGGGCTGGCGCTTTGTACCCCAAAACTCAGGCGGTTGACGCCCATCTGGTGCAGAGCCTCCAGGTAAGGCAGAGACACCGTGCCCGGATTAGCCTCCAGGGTGATTTCCACATCGGCAGCCAGGGCAAAACAGGCATGCGCTGTTTGCAAAATATCCGCCAGGGAACCAGGCGGCATGAGCGAGGGCGTGCCCCCGCCAAAGAAGATAGTGTGCGCCGGGCGGCGAATGCTGCTATCCCCTGGCATGTCCGCTACCTGCGCCATTTCCTGGCAAAGGGCGGCCGCGTAAACCTCTTTCAGATCGCCCAGGCTGGTGTAGGTATTGAAGTCGCAGTAAGCGCAGCGATGCCGGCAAAAAGGAATGTGTACATACAGGCTCAAACTGCCGGCCGGCCGGGGAGGGTTTATCATGATGGTATTGTACCCGCCACACGGGTGGGAAAACAACTGTGGGGCGTTATTACCAACCTGAAGTGCCTGGCTCGCCTTTATACGGACCGACGATGCGGCTGGTGATCCAGCCGCCATAAAAATCGCCCGCCTGCGGCTGCACCTGTTCTTCGGCGACGTAACAGGCTTCCACTTTGCCGGCATAAAACGACAAGTATCCCTTTATCTCCTGGAAAGCCGCCGTAGGATTGGCGTAACACCAGGCGGCGCGGGCGCTCACTTGCTCTCCCGCGACCACGTCGAAATAACTCGCCTGGCCTTTCCACTCGCACCACGTCTGGCCACGCGCAGCCGCCAGATGCGTCATCTGCACATCTTCCACGGGAATGTAATACGTAGGTGGGC
>CAZDSN010000549.1:0-3447 GCA_964507675.1 uncultured Ardenticatenaceae bacterium
GGAGTGGCTTCACTGACCACTGACCACCGTTCACTGACCACTATTTTCGAAGGAGGCTGCGAAAATCGGGGATGACGCGCAGCGCGCCAGCGGCTAACAGCGCCTGGGGATGGTGTGCGCCGACGCCAATGGCGGGGATGCCGGCATTTTTCGCCGCCATCACCCCGGCCACGGAATCCTCAAATACCAGGCAGCGGCCGGGTGGTACGCTTAGATCGTGGACGACTCGCAGATAAATGTCAGGCGCCGGTTTGCCGGCATTCACCATATCCGCGGACACCACCGTGCGGAACAGAGGCAGCAGTCCCAATCCCGCTAACCCCAACTGCACCTCAGCGGCAATGGCGCTGGTTCCTACTCCCAATAGCACGCCTGTCGCCGCCAACTGCCGCACAAACGCCGTCGCTCCAGGGATTTCGGGAATCTGTCCGCCCGCCAGACGCTCATAAAACCAGCGCTGTTTGCGCGCTATCCAGACAGGCGCGTCTGCCGCCCGTCCCAATTCCGCCGCCATGACGCCAATGATTGCCTCATCCGTCTGCCCTAAAAACTCACGCATATACCGCGCCGCCGTCATGTCGAAGCCGATTTGCGCGCCCAACTGCTGGTACAACTGCAAATGCGTGACCTCGCTGTCCAGCAGCGTGCCATCAAAGTCGAAAATAACGGCCTCGTAGACAGGCAGGTCAGTCGTCATGAGCGCCCTAACACCCGTGCCAGGGCGCTGAGCAGCAGCACTACGTTTTCCGCGCGGCTGTTAAAACCCATCAGACCAATGCGCCATACCTTGCCCGCCAGTTCCCCCAGACCGCCGGCAATTTCAATGTTATAGAGATCGAGCAGTTGGCGCGACACCGCCTTGCCGTCTACGCCTGGCGGGATGCGCACCGTCGTCAGGCTGGGCAGGCGAATCTCCCGCGCCACGTGGCACTGCAAGCCCATCTCTGCCAGCCCATCCCACAGCAGTTCAGCGTTGGCCTGGTGCCGCGCCCAACGCGCTTCCAGACCTTCTTCCACCACCAGCCGCAGCGCCTCGCGCAAACCATAATTCATGGTAATGGGCGCTGTATGGTGGTAGGTGCGCTCAGGCCCCCAGTACCGGCTCACCAGCGACATATCCAGATACCAGTTGGCGACCTGCGTTTGCCGCCGCTGCAACCTGGCCACGGCGCGCGGCCCTAGCGTTAGCGGCGCTAATCCGGGTGGGCAGCTCAGGCATTTCTGGGTGCCGCTGTAGGCCACATCTACGCCCCAATCGTCGAGGAACAATGGTACTCCCCCCAGGCTGGTAACCGTATCCAGCAGCAGCAGGCAGTCATAGGCCTGGCAAAGCTCGCCGACGCCCTCCAGCGGCTGGCGCGCCCCGGTGGAGGTTTCCGCGTGTACCAGAGCCAGCACATCGGGCCGGTATTTCTCTAACCCGGCGCGCAGTTCATCCAGGGTAAACGCTTCCCCCCACGTTTTCGTCAATTGATGTACTTCCGCCCCATACCGTCCGGCCATATCCACCATGCGCTGCCCAAAGTAGCCCATGACGCCGACCAGTACCACATCCCCTGGTTCAATCACGTTGGCCAGCGCCGCTTCCATGCCGGCGCTGCCCGTGCCGCTGACGGGAACAACCAGGGCGTTGTCCGTCTGCCAGGCATAACGCAGCATCTCCTGCACCTCATTCATCAGCGCAATGAAGCAGGGATCCAGATGGCCTACCTGACGCATCCCCATGGCCTGCAGCACGCGGGGATGGGCATTAGAGGGACCTGGTCCCAGCAGCAAACGAGGCGGCATGTCCAGTTGCGTCGTCTGCAGACGATGGGTGTCGTTCACAGTTTGCGTTCGTATCATTTGTTTCTTCCTTACCCCCTGATGGGAATAACTCGCTTGCTTCCCTCCCTCTCGCTATCGCTTTCGCAATCGCTATCGTAATCGAATTGCGATGGGGATTGCGATTAGGAATGGACTGTACAACCAGATGATACGTCCGCTGCTGTAAAATTTCAACCACAGCGGCCCGTTTCAGCCCACGTATAGCTGCACGTGGACGCCTGTGTCATCATGAATATCTAGCAGCAGCGGTTCGTTATTGGAGGATTGGCGCATTTCGGTGAGGAGCATGCCGGCATTCTCCAGCCGCCCTCGCGCGGGCGGGGCAAGCAGCCGCACCAACCCCACCAGACTTCCCACCAATCCCACCGGTACAGGCAAACTCAGCCGCAGCCGTTTGCCATCCTGTTGTTCCACCCGCACCTGCGCCCACTGCGCCCGCCGGCTCCAAATCGCCAGCAGCGCCGCCACCACGGAACCCACAAACAACGGCCAGGTACACACCAGCGACAGCGTCGCCTGCCCGGCCGCTGTTTGCGTCATGGAGACCAGCAATCCGCCTAACGCCGCCACCCCTATCACGCTCAGCGCAAACAGCCAACGCCAGCGGCGGCGGAGCCGATCAAAATCAGGCGCAGCGGCGGCCAGCGGATTGGGGTGTTCCGTCAACCGGATAGCCGCCGCCAGGTTTTCTGGCGCCGCCCGACTTCTTGTCGTCGCCCGGCTTCCTGAGGGCGGTGGCTGTGCCGGGGGGGATGGGGTGGAAGATGCCGGCAGCGGCTCTTCCCCCGTCAACGTTCGCAGCAGCTCGCGCGCTTCGTCCACCGTAATCTCGCCCGCCTGCAGCCGGTTCAGAATCCGCATCCGCTCAGATTCCATCCATATACCTGTGAGAATAGGAGTTCGCCATCTTCACCGCTGTTTATGCACCCGGCAGCTCTGCCGCATCTTGCCGCGCTGCCACACTGCGCAAACGGCAGCGCCCTGGCGCGCACAGACCAATATTTTGCCCCTTGAAATTGAGCCGGAACGGGTACACCGTATGCCCCTGGCTGACTGCATAAGCGGCCAGGCTTTCCAGCCAATGCGTGCCTACCGACGGATAAAATGGCTCATCAATGACGCAGCAGGGCAACAGCACAAAACCACACCCATATGTCGCCGCTGCCTCAATCACGGCTACATTGCAGCCGTGGGCGTGCATCCCCAGCAGCAGGTCAAAATGCTGCGCCATCTCCCTGTCAAACCCACCATCTAAGCGTGGCACGCGGGTCGCGGCGGACAGGCGCACCCGGCTGTCGCTGCCAATATCTTTGTACTTGTCTGGCAACGCCTGCTGCACTGGATCAATCACTGCCGCCTGCCAGCCGCTTTGCTGCAACAGATAAGCCAGCAGCCCTTTGCCGCCGGCAATATCCGCCACGCGGCATGGCGCAAAATGTTCTGTCAACCAGCGGTGCAGCAGTTGAAAACGGAATTGTTTCATTTTGCGCAGTTCGCCTGCCGGCAGCGTCCCCGCGGCAAAGAAAGCCGCATCCGCCGCCGATCCGCCCACAATCCGCTGCACACTGTCAAAAAGCGCCTGATTGAACTCCCTATCCTTATGCTTTGCCATGATTTTCT
>CAZDSN010000550.1:0-3446 GCA_964507675.1 uncultured Ardenticatenaceae bacterium
TGGGTTTTCCCTGCGCCCAATTGCGGGCGGCGTCGGAGACGTCAGCCGTGGTGACCAGAAAGGCGTGCGCAGCCCGTTCGTGGATGAGGGTTCCATATAGTTCGCGCACGGTCTCTGCGCCAACGGTGTTTTGATAACGCTTGCATTGGACGACGGCCCGTTTGCCATGTTGGTTGGTGATCTCCAGGTCTACCCCCAGGTCGCCGCTGCCGCCGCGCAGCTTGACGCTATATCCTTTGCGCTGGAAAATGCCGGCAACATACCGCTCAAACGCCCCTGGACTCAACGCATAGATCCCTTCTACGGTTAATGTTACCGCTGCTTCGGACGCGAAAGCGGCGGCAACCTGCTGCCGCTGCCATTTTTGCCGCCACCACAAACCCGCCCAGATGATGGCAATAGTAAAAATGCCGGCGCTCTCCGCCAACTGCAACCATTCCCCTAGCCATGCCGGCAGCCCCATTAACCATGTAGGATGACCCAGATGATGATACGCCAGCCAACTGAATTGCAACAGCGTTATGGCCGAGATAAGCACCCAACCCAGGCGAGAATTTTGCCGCTTCTCCCCCGTTGTTTCCTGCGTCTCCGCCTGCCGCTGCGGCCACCACACCACACGCGATTCGAGTCGGGTCACCTGCGATTCAAGCCGGGCCGTCATGGTATACTCCGGGTCATGACTCGTTCCGGTTCTGGATGGCGCAGTAGCAAAAAAGCGCAGCCGATGGCCAGCAGCAGCAGCGGAATGGACAACAGGAAAGGCGCGTGCGGGTCTATTCTTTCAAACACATATCCTCCCCATAGCGGCCCGGCAATCAAAGCCAGGCTGCTGGCAGATTGATAGATGCCCAGCAGTTGCCCGCGCATTTTGTCTGGCCCAAAACGGGTGATGATAGATTGCAGGCTTGGTTGGTTCACCCCCTGGCCGAAGGAGAGAGGGATAAGGCTCAACACGACTAACAGCACACCTTGCGCCAGGCCAATACCCAGGAAACTAAGCATGAGTGCCGTAATACCCACAATGACCAAACGGCGCTCGCCCAGGCGTTTAATCAGCGGGCGGATCAGGGATAACTGTGTGATGACGCTGACGATCCCTACCAGGGACAGCAGCAAGCCGACGTTGCGCGCCACTTCCTGTGAACTATTGAGATCGGGAAATAAAACACGGTCGGCAAATAGGGCAAAGGTGCTTTGCATAGAAGCGAAAGCCAGCATAATCATGAAGACGGTAATCAATACCAGCGCCACCCCCCGCTCGCGCAGCAGTTGTTGCGTCGTCACATTGGCTTGCCTGTTCTTGTGCCGGGCAGCGGCGCGCGTCTCAGGCGACAGGGATTCTTTTAAGGTCAGCGTGGTTAGTGTGACGCTGCCCAACGTGATCAGGGCCGCACCCACAAAAGGCGCAGTTACATGGATCGTGGCCAGGAAGCCACCGAAGACCGGACCAAAGATAAAGCCCAGACCAAAAGCCGCGCTGATGGTGCCTAATGCCTGTGCCCGCGTCTCGGGGGTGCTGATGTCCGTGATGTATGCCTGGGCAGTGGTGATGTTGCCGCCTGTGACGCCGTCCAGGGTGCGCGCCAGGTAGGCAATCAACAGCGCCCCGCTAATACCCAGGCGGATGCCGGCATTTTCCAACCCCGCGCCTAGCTGCGTAGCGAAAACGAGCATGACGAACGAGAGCACTGTACCCAATTGGCTGACAATAAGAACCGGACGCCGGCCATAGCTGTCTGACAAACGCCCCAGCCAGGGCGCAGCCAGGAAGAGAGCCGCCCAATAAGCTGTGTTCAGCGCGGTGGCCTGGAGAGCTGTGGCCCCCATCTGACCTTCAGCATAGAGCGGCAAAACAGGCAGGATAACCCCAGCGCCCAGAATGTTGGTGAAAACGATCAGGAAGATAGTAATGAGGCGACGACGATCCATCCGTTTTCCTTAATGTGTTTCGACAGTCGCCGGTTGTCCTGTGTTGACGGGCGCATAGTCCAGGCAAATAATGCCGCTGTCAGCCGTAGTCAATGCCGAGACAACCAGCACCCAACCTGAGTGGGGAAAGCCAAAGGAGACGCTGTTCTGGTAGGAAAAGCCGGCGGGTACGGGCACATTCCACAACGGCTGCGGACTGCCCTGGATGATAAGAAAGTTTCGCCAGGTGGCGGCTACTTCGGTATGCAGGTCGTACGCCAGCGTGAGAACGTTATTTTGATAACTGGGCGTCATGTCCAACCAGCAGTCAGGCAAATTCAACTGGGACACAGCCGCATAGCAATCTATACGTCCATACCCGTAATCATAATCCGGGCCGGGCGCGCCCAGGTCTAACGCCGTGTCCTGGATCAGGTTTTCTACGGCATAACTGTCCAACCCCGGGTCGGCCGAGTAGATCAAAGCGGCGCAGCCGGCGCTGAAAGAGGTTGCCATAGATGTGCCTGAATAGATGGCATAGCCATTATTCAGGACGGCGGAGCGAATTTCTACACCAGGCGCGACTACATCGGGTTTAATGTCATCGGTGAGACTGGAAGGTCCGCGCGCGCTGAAGGGAGCCAACATATCATCCATGTCAGTCGCGCCGCTGGCGAAACTCTCGGCGTAATCAGCGGGCGAGCCAATAGAACCTGGGATAGGGCCGCCGCCGCCGACAGCAAAAGTGGGGAAGATGTTGGCGGCGCGCCATGCCTGTACCATGGCCTGATACCAGGTGTTGCCGCCAGCCCCGCCCCAGGCATTGTTGACGACGTTGGGCCGTAGGTCGGGGTCGCCCTGACCCGGGTTGCCGCCTATGGGGTAAGGAGCCAGCATCCATTCGCCCGCCGCCAACAGATCGGCGTTAGAACAGGCGCCGAAGCTGTTGCATGCTCTGGCGGCGATCCAGCGCGCCTCAGGAGCCACGCCAATTTGATTACTGCCGCCGTCGTCGCCGACAATGACCCCCATGGTGTGTGTGCCGTGGGCGTTGTCATCGTTGGGCGCGGTGGGGAAAGCGCCGGTAGCGTCAAACCAGTTGTAATCGTGGCTGCCCGTATCTGTGCCCCGGTATTGGTTGATCAGGGTGGGATGGGTATATTGCACGCCTGTATCAATGTTGCCCACAACCGCCCCCTGACCGCGAATGTTGTAATCAGTCCATACTTGATCCGCGCCAATCTGAGTTACGCCCCACTCGATAGTAGTGGGTGTGGCGGCTGCCAGGCGTTGCTGGGGAATGACGTAGGTGACTGTAGGTTCGATGCGAGCTACGTCAGCGCGGGCTGCCAGGGCATCGAGAACAACCAGATCAGATGTAACCAGGATGGCGTTGATGATGTAGTAGGAACAATAAGCTGTGACAGCCCCCTGGCTGCTGGCTGCTGCCAGCCAGTTCCGCAACCCCACTTGACTTTGCTGCGCGGTCCGATACAGCGTTTCATACACGTACTGGCCCCGCGCCTGCCAATCCGTAA
>CAZDSN010000551.1:0-3434 GCA_964507675.1 uncultured Ardenticatenaceae bacterium
CCGCCGCCAGCCACACGGATAAATTGCAGCAGCGCCTGGTTGAATTGAACCGTCTCATGGCTGCCGCTCATCATGGCCTCGCCCATGCCCAAAGCGACCGTGAACAGGACGATTGCCACGCCGTCGTTAAACAGACTTTCGCCTTCTACTAACAGCGCCAACCGTTGGCTGACGCCCAGCCCCCGGAAGAAAGAAATAACGGCTACGGGGTCAGTGGCAGAAATAAGCGCGCCAAAAGTAAATGCGGCCAGCGGCGGAAACCCGATCAGATAGCTAACTGGCCAGGCCACCAGAAATGCTCCCACCAGCGACCCCACCAGCGCCAGCAGCAAAATGGGCAGCAGATCGCGGCGCAGCGCCTCCCACTTGATGTGCAGCGTAGCTTCAAATACGAGCGGCGGCACCAGCAGCAGCAAAACGATGTCGCCAAAGTTAGCGCCAAAACTGATTGTCTCGCCGGAAATAAAGGTCAACGCCCCGCCAGCGATGATCAGAGCCACGGTATAGGGCAAATGGCGCAGGCGGCGGGAAAAGTAAGCTACCAGCGCCGCTACCGACAGCAGCACCACAAAAATAATTTCCAGGCGGATAAAGGAGTCCGTCTGGTTGGCGGTTGAAGCCAGCATGTTTGCCAGGGTCTCCTGGTTCATGGCGGGTGTCCTGTTAAGCGGTAAGTGTTCGGGCGCGCGCCGCACCTGTTAGTGTTTGAAATGGCGCGCGCCGGTGAAGACCATAGCCAGGCGGCTTTGGTCGGCAGCGGCAATTACTTCGTCGTCGCGGACGGAACCTCCGGGCTGGATGATGGCGGTGATGCCGGCATCGGCGGCCATCGTTACCCCATCGGCAAAAGGGAAAAACGCATCCGAAGCCATCACCGCGCCGCGCGCTTTGTCTCCGGCTTTAGCTGCTGCCAGACGAACTGCATCCACCCGGCTGGGCAGCCCGCCGCCAATACCTACCGCAGCACTTTCAATGGCAAAGACGATCCCATTGGACTTCACATGCTGGCATGCCTGCCAGGCAAAACGCAGCCCCTGCCATTCGGTAGCCGTTGGCTGTCGCTGCGTTACCACCTGCCACTCCGCGCCCGGCGGATCGCCATGGTCAACTTCTTGCACCAGGAAACCGCCTTGTACTGAGCGCACCACCCAAAGCTCTGGTGGGGCATCGGGTAGAGCCAGCAGACGGCAGTTTTTCTTTTTGGCGGCAAACCACGCCTGGGCGGCGGCGCTAAAGTCAGGGGCGACTACAGCTTCAACAAATAGATTGGCCGCATCCAGCGCGGTTACGAAATCCATGTCCACCGGGCGGTTAACGCCAATGACGCCGCCAAAGGCGGACACCGGATCGGCAGCCAGGGCCGGAGCAAAGGCCGCTGCCGCTGTCTCGCCCACAGCCATGCCGCAAGGGGAGAGGTGTTTGACAATGACAACAGTTGGCCCGGCAAAGCTGGCGGCTGCCGCCCAGGCAGCATCCAGGTCAAGCAGGTTGTTGTACGAGAGCGGCTTGCCTTGCAGCAGCGTTCCTCCCAACGGGCCGCCCTGGTCGGAGGTGGTGTAGAAGGCGGCATTCTGGTGCGGGTTTTCCCCATAGCGCAGGCTTTGCACCCGTCTCAGGGGCAGCGTAAGGTGCGCAGGCGTAGGCTCTTCCTGGCTAATACTCAGGCCCGCCAGATAAGCGGCAATGGCCGTATCATAATCGCGCGTGTGCGCAAACGCTTTGGCCGCCAGTTGTTGCCGCATCGAGGTATCCACGCCGCCCGCTGGCAGCGCGGCTAACACCGCGCCATAGTCGTCTGGATCGCACACCACCGTCACGCGAGCGAAGTTCTTAGCGGCAGCCCGCAGCAGCGTTACGCCGCCAATGTCAATTTGTTCTATCGCCTCGGCTACTGTCACGTTCGTCTGGGCAGCAGTTTTCTGAAAGGGGTAGAGGTTACACACGACGAGGGCGATGGGGTGAATACCATGGCTGGCAATCTCGGACAGATCGGCGGCAGTGGGTTGGGCCAGGATGGCCGCATGTATGGCCGGATGCAGCGTTTTGACGCGCCCGCCGATCATTTCTGGCGCACCTGTCAAGGCGGCCACGTCGAGTACCGGCAGGCCGCCTTCGCGTAGTAAGCGAGATGTGCCACCACTGGCGACCAGTTCCCAACCCAAATTGACCAGTCCCTGGGCCAACGGCAGTAATCCAGTTTTATCGTAGACTGATAAGATAGCGCGTTGCATCGTCTGACGCTCCTACGAAGCTGAAAATGCAGGGCAACCTATGAGTTTGTCCGCGCAAACGAATAGGTTGCGCCACAGCTTTTCATTTACTGGGGCAAATAATCGGCCAGATTGACTTCGCCATATTGTCCTTTCTGGAATTTCTGGCGATCCACACCCCAGGGAATCGTGCAGTCCAGCCCCATCTTGGCCGTGCGGCTTTTCTGCCCCGGCGGATGATCGCCAGATGGGTCGAGTGAACTACCAGGCTGCTGGTTCTTGATTATCAAGTCCTGGTCTGCCTGGAAGCGGGTGGCTACGGCCCACTCTACGGCCAATGGGTCAAAAATGTTCACGTCGGTGTCTACCACCCACACGTGTTTGAGCGAACCATGACCGCGAAAGGCAGCTTCAATGGCCTGGCGACCATCATCGGGGCCTTGTTTGTCAATCTGGACAACGGCGTGCAGCCAGCTAGCGCCGCCGGGAGTGATGTAGACGCCCGTACAGCGGGTAACTTCGTTAACGGCGGCGAAGATGGTTGGCTCTTTGGGCATGCCCATGAGGGTTTTGTGTTCCAGACCGCCGGGCAGCAGAGCGTGGAAAATGGGATGGCGGCGGTGGGTGATCAGGTCAATTTCGATGATCGGCTGCTGCCGCGTGATGTCCATCGTTTCCGTGAGGTCCATGAATGGGCCCTCGGCATGTCGTTGTTTGGTGATGCGCCCTTCCAGGACGATTTCGGCAAATGCCGGCACGCACAACTCATTCGTGAGGCATTTGACCAGCGGCGTGGGAGCCAGCGCGTGCGCAACGGATAGTTCATCCACTCCTGGCGGCGGCGACATGGAGGCTGCCAGGTGCACCGCCGGGGAGACGCCAATACAGATAGCTACCGGCAAGTCTCCCGTCACTTTTTGCAGGGCGTTATACGTGCCGCGCCGTTCTACAATGCGGGCAGCGAACCGTTTATCGTCGAGCCGCAGCAACCGGTGGTAGCACATGTTGCGTCCTAACTCCGGGTCGTTGATGATTACCACGTTGCTGGCGATGTAATAACCCGCATCCTGCGGCAAGTGCAGCAAAATGGGCAGGTCGTACAGATTTACAGTCTCGACGATGACTTCCTGGCAGGGGGCGACTTCTATGATGGGGGGCGTTTGCGGGTAAGCCAGCGCCTGCGTCAAATGGTTTAGCAGGCCCGCCAGCGGCACGCCCAGGGAC
>CAZDSN010000552.1:0-3423 GCA_964507675.1 uncultured Ardenticatenaceae bacterium
AGGGGCGGCGCTTCCAGTTGGTCCGCTGTGGGGCGGTTGATCAGGGGAACGTCAACGGTGCTCATGCGCATGTTCCTTAAACCATAGCGATGTACTAATCAGGCTCTTTCGGATCTCAGGGGGCAACGAACCTGTCATGCTGAACGAAGTGAAGCATCCCAGAGGCGTAGGGATTCTTCGCCTCGCTCAGAATGACAAAACCCCACGAAATCCTAAAGACCCACTAATCATAACGAATACGCGGGTCTAACCAGGCGTAGGTGATGTCCGTCAGGATTTGGAAAACGATAACGGCCACCGCCAGAATGGTGAGAATACCCATGACCACCGGGGCATCGGAACGGGAAAGGTGGTCCAGGAAAAGCCGCCCCATGCCCGGCCAGGCAAAAATGCGTTCGGTGACCACCGCCCCCGCCAACAGAAAGGGTAAATCTAGCCCAATGATGGTGACAATCGGCAGTGAGGCGTTTTTGAGCGCATGGGTGAAGATGACGGTGCGGTTATCCAATCCTTTGGCGCGAGCCGTGCGAATGTAGTCCTGGCTGATGACCTCCAGCATCGTGCTGCGAATGTAGCGGCTGTAGCCGGCGACACTGAGGAAGGCGATGCTGAAGACGGGCAAAATCATATGCAGGGCAATCTGTCCCACCGTTTTGCCAATACGCGGTTCGAACATGCCCACTGCCGGCAAATTCGGCAGCCCCCACCGTTGAAACAAAACGGCAAAAATATAAATAGACATGAGGGCGACGAAGAAAATAGGCATGGACAGACCAATGAAGGAGACAGTAGTCACCAGGTTGTCCAGCCGGGAATATTGGTGCAGCGCCGAATAGATGCCAACGATCAGGGCCGCAGCCACGATAATCAGTTGGGCAGGCAGCATCAAGAGCAGGGTGTTGGGAATGCGTTCCCAGATTATCTCCAGAGCAGGCCGGCCTCGATTAACCAGGGAAACGCCAAAATCGCCGCGCAGGACGCCGCGCCGGGGGCCAGGCGTTTCCGCGACGCCGTCCCCATCTACGTCAATTTCGGTCCAGTCGTTGCCAATAAGCCAGTAGAGATACTGTTTGTAAATGGGCTGATCCAGGCCTAACTGCCGCGTCAAACGCTCGCGGTCGGCGGTGCGCGTGGGCTGGCGTCCTCCCAGAGTCGCCAGAGGATCACCCATATTTTGCAGCAGGACAAACAAGATGACGCTGATCAAGAGCAGCAGTGGTACTGCTTGCAGCAGGCGGCGGACAATGTAACGGGTCATGTCTACCCTTTTTTCGGATGCGTCTACTCTTTGCGGGTTCTTGGGGATTCAGGGGATTGGCGCCAACTGGTGGGGCGCCAATCCCCCTAAAACCCTTGCAGAATCCTGGTGAAGTCAAAAACAGGCAGTCACTAACAACTTACTTGTTGAGAAGTTCAACTTCTCTGTGCCGGATAGAACTTCTGGGCGCAGCTTATTGGCGGGCAGTCATTAAGCGACCGGCTAAGAATAACTTCCGTTTTTCACGGAACCCGGTCACTTGTCAGCCCATCCACAAATGCTGCCCCAGGCCCACAAGAACGGGAACTAATTTGTGGATGGGGCCTAAGGCTGCACATCCCAATGGGCAATGTCGTAAAACGGCGTCGCCCCTGACAGCTTCACATCCGTCAGGCGGCTGTTGACCGCCCAGATATCCGGGTCTTGCCAGATACCCAGCCAGTAAACATTGTCAAACATCATCCGCGATATTTCGTGGAAGGTGGCCTGGCGTTCATTGAAATCTACCTGCGTCTTTTGCAGTTGGAACAGCGCATCCAATTCCAGATCACACAGCGCCTGGTCATTGATCCCATTGGGCGACTCATCGCTGGCAATTTCACTGCACAGCCAATAGCTGGAATCCGGGTCAGGGAATGCCGGCGGATTGGACGATTCGCAGATGTCCAATTCCCCGATGGCGCACGGGCCGCCTTCGCCGTAGCTGGCGAAGTAAATATCTGACTCATAGTTGCGAATCTCCAGACCTATGCCGATTTCGGCCAACTGCTGTTGCGCCACTGCCTGCGTATCCTGGCGGATTTCGCGGGTGGTCGTGCCGTGGACCAAAACCAACTCCACCCCATCCTTATCGCGTGTACCATCTCCATTGCTGTCTATCCAGCCGGCATCGTCCAGCAGTTTGTTCGCCTGGTCTGGGTCGTAAGGCCACGCCTCCAGTTCAGGAGCGGCAAAGGGGGTATTGTCCCAGAAAGTGACGGCGGGTTTGGTCAGGCCGAGTAGCAGGTCTTCGTTCAGCTTGAAGCGGTCAAATCCCATGGCGATAGCCTGACGCACGCGCACATCTTTCAGGGCAGGATGGGACGTCTCGCGGAAATTCATGAACCAGCCCTCATTGTAACCAGAAGTGACGGAAAGTACGTTGACACCCGCTTCTTGCAAAGTGGGTACGTCTGAGTACGCAATGAAGGTGCCCAGGTCGCCGTCGCCAGTACGCAGGGCAGCGATTTGTGAGGCGTCATCGGGGACGAAACGGATAAAGATTTCGTCAATCTTGGCCGGCTCGCCGTAATAGTTTTCGTTGCGCACGAAGCGAGCGTAACTGCCCGATTCCCATTCCACAAAGCGGTAAGGACCGGCGCCAACAGTGGGGGCCGTGTTCCATTCGGCGGTATCCAGCGTGCCGTCTGTTTCAAAGACGGGGCGAAGGACGTGTGCCGGCAACAGGTAAGTCCACAACGTCGCCGCCCACGGCACAAATGGCTCTTTGAACGTGGTCACAACCGTCTGCGCGTCAGGCGCTTCCACGTTGTCGATCAGGTCATAAGGATAGGTACTAACCACCAGATTGCTGGGGTTAATATTCATCTGATAGGTGAAGACAAAGTCATCAGACGTAATAGGCGTACCATCATTCCAGATGATGTCATCCCGCAGTTTGAGCGTGATAACGCGGCCATCCGCCGAAATACCGCCATTGTCCGCGGAAGGCATTTCCGTGACCAGCACCGGGTTCGGCTCGTTGTTATCATCAAAGTACCAGGCAGCAGCGTTCCAGATAGGCTGCGTAATGGCCGAAAACCACATGCTGGTGTAGATGGGGTTCAGTGAATCAAACTCCTGGGTAAAGATAAAGGTGACAACTTTGCGTTCGGCGGCAGTCGGAACTTCTGTGGCGGCTGGTTCGGCTTCCGTTTCCGTCTCACTGCCTGTGCCTGTTTCCTGCCCGGTGTCGCTGCCGGGCGCCTCCGTAGTGCCGCCACAAGCAGTCAACGCCAGCGCCGCTACCAGCAGCAGAGCCAATAAGACAAACAATTTCCTATTCAGGTCGTTCAACATAGCTTCTTCTCCTGGAAAATGGGGCCGTTGGCGTAGCCAGGCGCAGCCAACCTAACAGAGTAAAATTTAGGAAAACAGGTTATTTTTGACATACAAACACCTCAAAT
>CAZDSN010000553.1:0-3422 GCA_964507675.1 uncultured Ardenticatenaceae bacterium
CAGATCCAGCAAATGTTGGGGCACGCCAGCATCACCACGACGGAGCGTTACCTGGAGCCCATGCGCAGTTTGCAGGTGACGGCGGGGGATTTCATCCAGATTGAACTGGCAGCGGCGACAAAGGGATAATGACGCCAGCGACCGGCTTTTGTGGAACCCTTATATTTCTGCAGGCAGGCGCCGTTACATTTAGCATGGTTGTACCCTGCCATAAAGCACTGGCAGCTATATTGTTCACGGGTACAATAGAAAATGTTACTCGGGGTGTGTCATATGGTCGCCACGCGCGCTATGCGAGGTGTGGCGCGGAAACTGCCAATAACAGGCACATGGGTTTGCAGCGGCATAAGAGTTCTTTTACGTGAGGTTTACCGCGATTCATGAGGAAGTCGCAGGCGGCGCAGTTGTTTTTGTGTGCGCCTGTATTAGCCTGTGCGTTGTTTTTGTTGAGGCGCATAAGCTCAATTAGCTGCCTGTGTTGACGGGATTACTTATCGGGAGGAAAGTCCAGTGAACTTGAGGGCGTTTGCCGGCATGGATGGTTTCCATGAGTTTGCCGCCATTGTTGGATTATCAACGAGAGAAAGAGAAGAATATCTGCGGACGCTGCAAGCCTCTTTCATGCCATTTCGGGTCACGGCGCATTATGCGCAGCTTATTGCGCAGCAAAGCGAGCCCTATCGCACGCAGATGCTTAATATTGTTTTACCGCCGCCGGGGAAGAAACCGTTTGTGGGTCGCTTCGATCCGTACGGCAACCGCACCTTTCGCCAGGGGCAAGAGCCATTCATCCAACACAAATATGAAAAGACGCTGCTGCTGCATATAGACGATTACTGCGTGGCGAATTGCCAGTTTTGCTACAAGGTTAACGAGATTCGCCTGGAGCGCACTGCCCCGGCGCAATCTTATGACAGCAAGGTGCAGGCGGCGCAGCGGTACTTACAGCAGCATCCAGAAATTGATAACGTCCTTTTTACAGGAGGCGATCCCGCCGCCTTCCGGCGCACGGCAGATTTGATTCGCCTGATCCAGGGTTTACTGGATGTGCCTTCTATTCGCACGGTGCGCTTTGCCACCAAAGGGTTGGCTTACGATCCAGAGCGATTCCTGGATGAGGAACTGTTGGCTTTCCTGCGCCAAACCAACGCCACCCCCGGTAAACAGGTACAGGTGATTGCCCAGATCAACCACCCGGCCGAACTGGATGCCTGTGCACAGCAGGCGATCTGGGGGCTACAGGCTGCCGGCATCCAGATAAAGGGCCAACCTGCTATAGTCAAAGGCGTCAATGACTCTGTTGATACATTGACCCACTTGCAGCGCGCCTTTCTGGACAACCAGATTGTCTCTTACTACCTGACTATCTTCATGCCCGTCAGGGGGGTGGAACAATATGCGCTCCTGCTGGACGAAGCCTTCCGCCATGTGGCTGAATCTAAGCGGCATCTGAGTGGGTTGGAGAAGAAAGGGGTGGTGCTGGCCTCGCACGACTTTGGCAAGTTTGAAATCGTTGGTTTTTATCCCACCCCAGAGCAGCCAGAGAAGATTATCCTGAAATGGCATCAGGCGGCAATGCCCCAATACCTGCCGGCATCCTTGAAAGCGCAGATACCCCACCGTCCTGAAGACGTACTCATTCTCGATTATGTCCCCGGTCACTTGTACGCCATTGACCATGTTTTTGCCTTCAATGGCTTGCCCTACTACGACGCCGAGGGCCGGCTGGTGGAACCCGCGCCAACGGCAGCAGGCGTGTTGGCTGCCGTCTGCTAACTGCCTATGCTGTACTGTGGCGCATAGGAATTCCTGAAACATGCCCGCCTTGTCCACCCTGCCCAACCTGATAACGCTGCTGCGCTGCCGCGCGGAAGAACAACCCGGCAGCATGGCGTACACTTTTCTCTTTGGCAGCCAGCCCACAAATGAAACGATTACCTACACCCAGTTAGACCAAGAGGCTCGAAATATTGCGGCGCACTTACAGCAACTGCGCGCCCCAGGCCAGCGCGTCTTGCTGCTCTATCCTCCAGGGCTGGCATACATTGCCGCTTTCTTTGGCTGCCTCTATGCGGGCGCGGTGGCTGTACCCACCTATCCGCCAGAGACGTACCGTTTGCGGCAAACCCTGCCCCGCTTCCAGGCTATCATTAAAGACGCGCAGCCGACAGCGGCGCTGACCACTGCGGCCTGGCTGCATGAGGCGCAGCCGCTGCTGGCTGCCCACCCTGCCCTGCAAACGCTTCATTGGCTGGCTACGGACACATTGGCGGATGACCTCTCTGGCGAATGGCAATTACCGCCAGCCAATCGGGAAACGTTGGCTTTCTTGCAATACACCTCTGGCTCCACTGCCGCGCCGAAGGGGGTTATGGTCAGCCAGGGCAACCTGCTGCACAACCTTTCGGACATGCAGCACATTTTCCAGTTATCGGCAGAGAGCATCTCGCTGACCTGGCTGCCGCATATTCATGATATGGGGTTGATTGACGGCATCTTGCAGCCGTTGTACAGCGGCTGCCCTGGCTATTTGATGTCGCCGCTGATGTTCATTCAGCGCCCGCTGCGCTGGCTGCAAGCCATGACGGAGTTCCGCGCTGACCACAGCGGGGGACCAAACTTTGGCTATGAGCTATGCGTGCGCAAAGTGAGTCCAGAACAGGCGGCGCAGCTAGATTTAAGCTGCTGGCGTTCGGCTTACAATGGCGCGGAACCCGTGCGCGCCAGCACGATCCAGCAGTTCAGTGCGCACATTGCCCCGGCTGGCTTTCGCGCCAATGCTTTCTATCCTTGCTATGGCCTGGCGGAAGCAACTTTGATTGTTTCGGGGGGAACGGTGGAACAAATGCCGGCATTTGCTGCCTTCAACAGCGCCGGGTTGGCGCAAAAACAAGCTGAGCCGGCAGACCCGGCTGACCATGGGGCGCAAACGCTTGTCGGCTGCGGTTGGGTTGTGCAGCAGGATACCCAGATTGCCATTGTAGACCCGGAAACCCGCCGCCGCTGCCCCGATGGGCAAATTGGCGAAATATGGGTTCGGGGGCCCGGCGTGGCGCAAGGCTACTGGCAGCGCCCGGAGCAAACAGCCGCCACGTTTGCCGCTTACATTGCCGATACCCAGGCAGGAGGCCCCTTTATGCGCACGGGCGATCTGGGCTTTGTGCATGGGGGGGAACTTTTTGTGTCCGGACGGATTAAAGACTTGATCATCCTCAATGGGCGCAACTACTACCCGCAGGATATTGAAGAAGCAGTCGAAAACAGCCACACGGCGGTACGCCCTGGCTGCGCCGCCGCTTTTGCCATTGACTGGGCTGGGGAGGAGCGGCTGGTCATTGCTGCCGAGGTGCAGGCGGCAGCGCAAATGCCAGACATGGCAGTGGATATGGCTGCGGACATCCGCCGCGCTATCCAACGGGCCA
>CAZDSN010000554.1:0-3415 GCA_964507675.1 uncultured Ardenticatenaceae bacterium
GTGACCTTACCCGCTTTCTCATCTACTTCATCGCCGCGTTGCAGACGGTGGCTGCTAAAACCGGAGACCAACTGCTGGAGCGGCTGCAAAACCCACAGCCCCCGCCTCCCGAAACCCTCCTCACTGATTTATTGAATGCCATCGCCGCAATGCCCGAGGCGTTTGGGCTCGTTTTGGACGATTACCATCTGGTCGATGCCCCTCAGGTTGATCAGGCGATGGTATTTATACTTGAAAATCTGCCGCCGCAGATGCACCTGGTTCTCACCACGCGCGAAGACCCCAATTTTCCCCTGCCTCGATGGCGGGTTCGCCGCCAGTTGACCGAACTGCGGGCCAGCGACTTACGGTTTACCGTGGCAGAAACGGCCGAATTTCTCAGCCAGGTGATGGGGCTTAACCTTGCAGAAGATCATATCGCCATGCTGGAAGCCCGTACCGAGGGCTGGATTGCCGGTCTTCAGCTAGCCGCCCTCTCTATGCAGGGGCGAAAAGATGTTTCCGGGTTTATTGAAGCTTTTGCCGGGGACAATCGCCACATTGTAGATTACCTGGTCGAGGAAGTTCTCCAACGCCAGCCGGAACCAGTCCGCCACTTCTTGCTCCAAACAGCCATTCTCGACCAATTGAACGGTCCCCTGTGCGCCGCCGTTACGCAGCAATCGGACGGCCGTGCCCGGTTGCAGGCTCTGGAACAAGGTAACTTTTTCCTCATTCCGCTTGATGACAGGCGCTATTGGTATCGCTACCATCACCTTTTTGCCGACGTGCTTCGTCTGCACCTACATGCCGAACTATCCGAACAGGTGCCCGCGCTTCACCTGCGCGCCAGCGCATGGCATGCGCAGAACGGCTGGCCCGCCGAGGCTATCCGCCACGCACTGGCAGGAGAAGATTTTGAGCAAGCGGCAAATCTGATCGAAAGATCGGTGCCGGAAATGCAACAGAACAGACAGGAAGCCAGGTTGCTTAGCTGGTTTCAGGCACTGCCTGAAAGTGTGTTCCGTAACAGACCCGTGCTCACCGTGCACTACGCCGGAACCCTGCTGCAAAATGGTCACCTCGATGGTGTTGAACGCTGGTTGCGAGAAGCTGAACGGTGGCTGGTAATGCCAGCAGATAGTCGTGAAAAACCGATTTATGTTGATGAAGCGGATTTTCAAAAACTCCCTGGCTCGGTGGCTATGTACCACGCCGGAATTGCTTTGATTCGGGGGGAAGTGGCGAATACGATACGATACGCCGAGCAGGTGCTTGAACTCGCGCCTGCGGATGCTCAACTCCTTCGTGGTGCGGCAACATCTCTCCTGGGGCTTGCTTTCTGGACCAGCGGTGATCTACAAAAGGCCTATCAGATGTTTGCTGACGGTATGGCTTACTTGCAGCGAGTTGGGTTCATCTCCGATTTAATCGGAGGGTCTGTTACCCTGGCAGATATTCGGATTACGCAGGGCCGTCTGCGCGAGGCAATGGACATCTACAAACATGGATTGCAGCTTGCCACAAAACAGACCCCTCCCCTGCGCGGTGCGGCAGATATGCATGTGGGTATGAGTGATCTCTATCGCGAGCACAACGATTTAGATTCCGCCATGCAGCACCTGATGAAAAGCAAGGAGTTGGGTGAAATTAACGGCTTACCGAAAAACCCGTACCGCTGGCGCGTTGCTATGGCTCGAATACAAGAAGCCGAGGGCAATCTGGATGGCGCACTTAACCTGCTTGAGGAGGCAGCGCCCCTGTATGTGAGTGATTTCTCGCCAAATGTTCGTCCTGTGCAGGCGTTAAAAGCACGTGTGTGGCTAGCCCAAGGAAGATTGGATGAGGCCCTCGGTTGGGTACGACAGCAGGGATTGTCTGCTGAAGATGAGCTTAGCTATTTGCGCGAGTTTGAGCATATTACGCTGGCTCGGCTGCTTTTGGCGCGTTTTGAAAACGGCCGTTCTCCCCACACACTCCATGAAGCAACAGCGCTGTTAGATCGTCTGCTTAACTTTGCGGAAGCAGGTGGCCGGATGGGCGTTGTGATTGAAATCCTGGTGCTCCAGGCACGCGCCCGTCAACGGCAAGGCGATATTCCTGCTGCGCTTGCAGCCCTGGGGCGTGCCCTAGATTTGGCTGAGCCGGAAGGCTATGTGCGCCTCTTTTTGGATGAAGGCACACCTTTGATAGAGCTGCTACGTGAAACGGCCGTACAAGGAACGATGCCAGGGTATGCCCAAAAGTTGCTAGAAGCATTCAAAAAAGAGCAGGCCAGCCGCGACAGCGCTCTACCTGCGCCGCCACACTCCCTGGTGGAGCCGCTCAGCCAGCGGGAGCTGGCCATTCTGCGCCTGTTCCAAACCGAACTCTCCGGGCCAGAAATTGCTGATGAACTCGTGGTTGCCCTGAGCACGGTTCGCACACACACCAAGGGCATCTACAGCAAGCTCAACGTCAACAGCCGCCGTGAGGCCGTTAAACGCGCCATTGAACTGGGCTTGATATAAGCCTAATACGCACACCTGAATAATGTCCTCATGAATCCTGCTTTATTTCTTCGGCGGGGTTTTTAACGTGCTTGTCAGCATCCTCCAATCTCCCCACACGAACTCCCCACATGTGGGGAAGACCCCTCCCCACATTCATTTGTAAACTGTCTTCTATCAAACCCAAACAGGCAGAGATGCCAGGTGTCAGGTTCTGACACATATTTTAACGGTTCAAAAAGGAGACAAAATGGAAGTGACAACCCCGAGACTCATCCGTTGGGCAGGCTTATCGGCTGTGGTAGCAGGGATTATTTTTACCGCTGTTCAACCAACCCATCCACCTATCAATACCAGTACATTCTTCATCATCACCTCCTTCAAAACCGCCATACCAATCTTTGGCCTGCTCGGTATTGCGGGGCTCTATTCCAGACAAGTGGAAGAAACTGGTTGGCCGGGTTTGGCTGGTTATCTTCTGCTAACCATCTATTATGCAGTTCAGATGTGCATTTCCTTTATCGAACCTACCGTCCTGCCGCTGTTAACGGCCGTAGCGCCAACATTTGTAGAAAGTGTATTGCAGTTATCAAGTGGGGCTGGCAGCCCAACCAACCTTGGCAGCCTCACAACCATCTATTCGCTAGCATCGATACTTTATGTCCTTGGCTCCCTGCTATTTGGGGTGGCTACGTTCCGAGCGCGCATCCTGCCGCGTGGGGCGGCTGCCTTACTTGCCGTATCAGGTCCTTTGGCGGGCACCATGTTTGCCCTGCTTCCCTATCAACTCGTCCAGGTGACATCGATACCGATAGGGGCTGCTATGGTCTGGCTGGGATACGCCCTCTTCTCCGAACAACGCGGGGAACCGTTTGAATCCTTGCGTGATCAGGAAATCATTTCACAAAAACCAGGCAAAGCAGCTTGAGAACCGACAAATCTTTTCA
>CAZDSN010000555.1:0-3412 GCA_964507675.1 uncultured Ardenticatenaceae bacterium
ACACATGGGGTGGGGGCGCTGCGGGCCGCGCCCACTCCCGTTCGGCAGAGGCTTATGCGGCGCTTAACGTTTCCGATTTGGGGTTTGATTTTGGCGTTGATAATGCCGGCATTGGCCTGCGCTATTCCACAGATTGGCGGTCGCGCCGAACCAACGCCCGTTCCGCCGCCCACGCCCATGGGCGATACCCTCATCTTGAATATTCCCCTCTATCGCATTGGTCTGGAGCCAGGCGATGGCGTTCCTGGCGCCCAACTTCGCTATATTGGGCAGAACAGCGGCGGCTACGACGTGACGATAGGGGGTCTGGCTGCCAGCAAACGTTCCGGGGATTCTTTTTCCTGGCAAGGCATTGTTGCCCCTGGCGTCGTGGGAAACTACAACCTGCGCCTCACGGCGACGTTGCTGGGCCGGTTGGTGGCTGCCGGCCAGGTCACCGTGAATGTGTTTAACCCCGTACCGGCGGCGGTCAATGCCGTGCCTGCCGATGGCCAATCCCTCTACTATAACAACATTGCTGTCCAATATCTGATTCCGGCTGGCCGGGCTATCCCCGGCACAACCCTGATATATGAAGGCATCATTGAACCAGGCGGCCCTGAAAATCTGGCGCAGCAAATGGCTCACCTGTCGGGCGGCGCTGGTTATCCCTATTTTGCATTTGGCGATTCCGTTGGCTGGATGGGGCAGCTTCGGGATAATGTGACTATTCGCTATAGTTTGCGCGTTATTGCTCTGGAAGAGAACGGGCTGCGGGTGGCTGGCGCCGCCGAGCTATGGGTGCGGCCGTGAAAACAGGCAACAGATAACGGGCAACAGATAACGGGCAACAGATAACGGGCAACAGATAACGAAAAACAGTGAGTGATACTCGCTATGCTTCCTTCTACGTATCCGCGTCCGGCGGAACCGCTGGTTAGCAAAAATCCATTCCTTGATCGCACCTGCCATGCGCCGCGGTTGCCGGCTTATGGGGATGTGCGTCCGCGGTTGCCCATTCCCATTCTGCCGGAACATGCGCCCTGGGTGGAAATGTATTGGCGGGCCTGGGAAGTAGCCTGGTCCAACCTGCGCCGCGCCCGCGCCTTAAGCGGCTTTATCGCCAACTTTATTGACACGGCCTTCAATGAAAACACTTTCATGTGGGACAGCGCCTTCATGATGCAGTTTGGCCTCTACGGACGGCGCGGCTTTTACTTTATGGGCACGTTGGACAACTTCTACGCCCAACAGCACCGCGACGGCTACATTTGCCGCGAAATCAATACCGAAAACGGGCAGGACTATTTCTACCCCTTTGATCCCAACAGCACCGGCCCCAACATCCTGGCCTGGGCGGAGTGGAACTATTTCCGCGCCACCGGCGACAGCAGCCGCTTGCACGAAGTATTCTGGCCGCTGCTGGCTTACCACCGTTGGTGCCGGGCAAACCGCACCTGGCCCAACGGCCTCTACTGGGGCACCGGGCTAAGCAGCGGCATGGATAACCAGACACGCATCCCGGATAGTATGCACCACCATCGCCACTGGACCTGGTTGGACGCCAATCTACAGGCGGCCTTGAACTGCCTGATCTTATGGCAAATGGCGGAACTGCTGGGGGAGCGGGAGCATATTCAGGAATTGGTGCAGGAACGGGTGAAGCTGGTACATGAGATCAACGCCCGTATGTGGAACAGCGACACCAATTTCTATCATGACATTGATCCGGGTGGCAATTTCAGCCCGGTGAAGAGCATTGGCGCTTACTGGGCGCTGCTAGACCCGGAAATGATACCGGGCGATCGTCTGGCTTCATTTATAAAACATTTGCGCGATCCGCTGGTTTTCAACCGCTTTCACCGCATTCCCAGCCAGGCCGCCGACAGCGAGGGCTACGAGCCTGCCGGCGGTTACTGGCGCGGCGGCGTCTGGTCGCCAACCAACTATATGGTGTTGAAAGGGCTGCGCGCTGCGGGGCACTCTCCCCTGGCGCACGAGATAGCCGTTAACCATTTGCAGCACGTGTGTACCGTCTTCGAACGCACCGACACATTCTGGGAAAATTACGCGCCAGAAAGCGCCGCGCCAGGCGAGCCGGCTAAACCTAATTTTGTGGGCTGGACAGGATTAACGCCTATCGCCATGCTGTTGGAAGACGTGATTGGCCTGCACGTGGATTGGCCGCAGCGGCGCGTGACCTGGGATCGGCAGTTGGCTTCGGAAGCCGCTTATGGCGTTTATCAATATCCTTTGGGGCCAAATGGCTTGCTGGATATTGTGGGGGATAAGGAGCGCATTACGGTGACCACGACGCTGCCATTTACGCTGTTGGTGCAAGATGCTGAGGGGCGACTGCAAATGGCCGTGCCCGAGGGTGTAACGGAGATAAATCTATAAAGAATGAGGGTAGCCACGCTTAATTTGCGGAATCGGGCGGATCGCTGGTTGGAGCGGCGGGACTTGTTGGCAACGCAACTGCTGGCCGCGCGTCCGGATCTGATTAGTCTGCAAGAGGTCTACTTTCCCAACGGTCAGGGGCATTGGCTGCAGCGGCAGCTTAATATTCGCCTCAGTGGCTCAACGCGACAGCCGTATCGTTTGCTGCTGGCACGTAAACGCCATTTGATCAAGGGATATTTTGAGGGCGTAGGCATCTTGAGCCGGCTGCCGGTGGTGGCACGGGACGTGCTGCCCCTGGGGTATGAGGGGCGGGTGGCGCTGCGGGCTAACGTGGAAATGCCTTCGGGGGCTACGCTGGACTTTGTGGCGGTGCATTTGCATCACATAGCCCGCGACCAGCAGGCGCGCCACGAGCAGGTGATGAAGATCATGGGCTGGCTGAATGATCGCAACCCGGTGCCGTATCAAATTATTGCCGGGGATTTTAATGAAACACCCTGGGGGCCGGCTATCCAGCAGGTGAAGCAGGTGTACCGTTCCGCCTTTGCCGAAGCGGTGGGGCACGAGCCGCTGGCGACGTTTCCCACGGCGCTAACGGGCGCGGCGGATTGGGCCGGCTGCCTGGATTATATTTTCGTGTCGTCAGCGGTGCACCGCGTGCGGCAGGCGCAGATCATTTGTAATATGCCGGCAGCGACCGACGACACCCTTTACCCATCCGACCACGTCGGGCTGCTGGCAGAAATTGACGTGGAAGAACCGCCGATTGACTGAAGGGGTACATGAAACCAACTATTTCCATTATTTCACCTGTTTACAATGAAGAAGAAGTGCTGCCGGAGCTGTACCGGCGGGTGGCGGCGGTCATGGAAGGCACAGGCGAAAGCTGGGAGTTAGTGCTAGTCAACGACGGCAGTCGCGACCGCTCCGCGGCCATCATTGCGGAACTGCATCAGCAAGACGCTCGCGTGAAAGGGATTCGCTTTTCCCGCAATTTTGGTTTCCAGATAGCCGTTACAGCCGGTCTGGA
>CAZDSN010000556.1:0-3392 GCA_964507675.1 uncultured Ardenticatenaceae bacterium
GAGAGGCTTAGTAGTTACCAAAAGTGTTCGCAAACACCATGTCGTCAGGTGACGATTCGACATAAGTTTAACCAATCACCACCATCCCCGTGGGCGCTCAAGGAGATGCTGTCAAAAACAACATGCTTTGAAATTCGCCACATCTTAGCTTAAACTATCATCCACGCAAATTACTGGAGCGCTGGAACATCCAGAACACCTGTTGGGTTTATTCTTGACGAGACGTTCGGGAATAGTCACGATAAAAGAGGAATGAAGATTGCCGCGAAAAACAATGTTATCGCAACCACAGCCCGTATTGCCGTTGCGTGATCTTTATGATCACTACCACCACACGCTCGAAGATTTCTGGGGACGGCGGGATGGGGAGGCGCGTTATTGGCGTGATTTTCATGTGTTTGGGCGGGCGGTACAGCTGGCCAGCAATGACGAAGAGGTACTGGCCGCCGTGGCTCACTCGCTGCCGCTGTTTGCGCAGGTGCCTGCGGCGGGATTGCCTCCCTTTTCCATTCAAATTACTGTTCAGCCTGCGCCCCGCTCACTGGGACCAGCGCCCGATAACCTGATGGCCCAGGTGTGGTACGCGGGTGCGGGCGCGTGGGTAACCATTCAGTTAGGGAGCTGGGGACACGCTCATGTAGACCTGGCGGGAGGGCAGGCGCATGGGGTGCTGTCCCGCGAACTGGCGCAGCGCCCGGACCTGGTCAGCCAGTGCCTGCTCAATACCATCCTGCTCAATTTTTGCCTGTCTGCTGGCTATGGCTTGTTGCACGCCTCTTGCCTTTATCGTGATGGGCGGGCGCTGCTGCTGCTGGCCCCCCACAACACCGGCAAATCTACCACGGCCCTGCACTTAATGCGGGCAGGCTATAGGCTGGTGACGGACAGTATGATTCACGTGCCGCCGCACAGCGACACGCTGCTGCTGGCCGGTTTTCCCATTAACAAGATTAAACTGCGGGCAGATATGGTTCCCTTGTTCCCAGAATTCCAGCCGTATTTGACCACGGAGTTGGTGCGCGAAGAGACGAAATATGTGCTGCATCTGCAAGGGTTGAATGGTTACGCCACCGACCCGGCGGCCATAGCGCCAGAAAAAATTGAGTTGTGCCTGCTCCGGCGCAATGGCAGCGGAACGACTTCGCTCACCCCCGCCGCTGCCCGCGACGTATGGCCGGCGGTAATGGCTAACAGTCTCTTTTATGATGATGCCCCAGCCTGGGAGCGCAACCTGACCCAGATATCGCGCGTTATTGAGCGCGCGCGGCTACACCATCTGGATATTGGTCATGAGCCTGCCGGCATCGTGGCTGCTATAAACCGCTTGTGGACCCGCTGAAGCCTCCTGGGGTTGGCTGGTGGCGCGCCGCCGCTGCTATCCTTCTATTTGGGCTGGCTTATTTCTCTTTTAACAGCGACGTTGGTTCCGATCCGCGCCTGACGCTGCTGGTGTCGCAGGCTATCCTCGACTACGGCACAGTGCGGCTCGACGCCTATCAAAATGAGGAACTGTTAGGGCAGCCGTTTCACGCTTATCTTTTAGAAGGAAACATCATTGAAGCCAACGGCCACTACTACACCTATTTCCCTGTGGGACCATCGGTGTTGTCGCTGCCGTTCGTAGCCGCGGCCCGTCTGCTGGGGCAGGATATGCGTACAGCGGACAACTACCGGTTGCAGTCACTGCTGTCTGCCTTGACGTGTGTGGCCTGCTTCTGGCTGCTGCTGGCTGTGGCCCGCTATTATCTTGATAGGCGCGCCAGCCTGATGTTTGCCCTCCTGACCGTGTTGGGCAGCGGCTTGATCAGCACCCTGGGCACTGCCCTGTGGAGCAGCAACTACGCCGTGCTGATTATTTTAACCGTGCTATGGCTGCTTGTGCGGGCCGAGCATGGCCAGCCGTTGCCTGCTTTCTGGTTGGGAATACTTCTGTTTCTCGCCTTTTTTTGCCGGGCGGCGACAGTCGCCTTCATTGCCCCCATGCTGCTTTATTTGCTGCTGCGCTATCGCCGCGCCTTCTGGCCCACTGCCGCCACCGCCCTCGTTGGCCTTCTCCTGTTTTTGCTCTGGTCGCGGCAGACGTCTGGCAGTTGGCTGCCTGCCTATTACGCCGTGGCCCGCGTGCAGGCAGAGCGCCCGCCGCTGCGGCTGGGCGTATGGGGGAATCTGGTCAGCCCTTCGCGGGGGCTGTTCGTGTTTTACCCATATTTAATAATCGTTAGCGGGAGCCTTCTGGCTTTGGGGCGACATCTCCGCCGGCAGCCATTGATCTGGATGTGCCTGGCATGGTTTGGACTGCATTTGTGGTTGGTAGCGCGGGCGGCAAGCTGGTGGGGAGGCTGGTCGTTTGGCCCCCGGCTGCTGGTAGACGCCTTCCCCGCCTGGATTATAGTCACCCTGCTGGTGTGGTCAGCCGCGCAGCGCGCCTGGTCGGTGACCTGGCAGCGGCGCATCCTGGCTGCCTACCTGGGACTGAGCGCTGCTGCCGTTTTAATTCACACGGGACAGGGATTATACAGCCAGCCGGCCTCGCGCTGGAACGCGCGCATACAGCCCATCCCTGTTCGCCCGGAGCAAGGCCCTGGCGACCTGTTTAATTGGCGCTATGCTCAATTTCTGGCAACTAACCGCATGTTGTGCGCCATCGAGGCGGATAAGGCGGCGGCGTATGTGCCTGAGGACAAGACATTGCAGCCCTATAGCTGGGGGCGCATGATGACGGAAATGGCCGATCAGGCGCAGCGCGTGTCCCCCTACCTGTTCCTACCCGCTCCCATGAAGCAGGCTGAACTGCCCGTGACGCCCACCCCCGGCTCTTTTAAGCCACAGGTTGGCGCGCTCTTACCCCTGGTGGCCCGTTCTGGTAATGATGCCCTGTTTGTGGGGTGGAGTCAGCCAGGTGGTGGGTTTCGTTGGTCAGAATGCCGGCAGGCGCGCATTCTGTTTCGCCTGAAAAATGTACCTGACCCACCGCAGCCGATCCGTTTGTGGCTGGCGGCAGGCTCGTTAGGCCCGCAGACGGTAAGTGTCCTGATAAATGGCACGCTTGTGGGCCGCCTGGAGTTGGCTGCGATAGAACGGATGCCCCCGCGTGTCCCGCTGACCTTTGACAGCGCCTTACTACGTCCAGACAGCGTGAATGAGATTGGGTTTGTTTTGCCCGATGCCCATATGCCCGTGCCGTACTTTGCTGACTATCACTGGCAGGTAGATCAACGCCAGTTGGGTCTGGCTTTTATGGCTTTATGGTTAGAACCGGCCTCCCCTGAATGACAACATCTGGAGCGGATGTCATCCCCACTCCTTCGTAAAGACGTTGCAATGCAACGTCTCCAGCTCCGTAGGGCAGGTTGGCAACCTGCCCATCCTTCAAAAATCCGCGTCATCTGCGA
>CAZDSN010000557.1:0-3352 GCA_964507675.1 uncultured Ardenticatenaceae bacterium
CCGCTATGGCTGTCAGGGATGGGGGCCAGTTGGGCGCTGACGCTGACCCCGCCGGCAAAAGTAACGGTTATGGCGGCGCCCATCATTTCCAGGCCAGCGATGCTGCCCGCTTCGTTTGGCCCAGGCCCGGCTGCCCCTCGAATACTGGTGGGATCCACATCCACTGAAAACGCCATGCTTTCACCAGGGTTAAAATCGGTAAAGTAAAGGTCGAGAATATCATAGCCGCCATCGTGCGCCAGTAGATAGCTGTGACCCTCAAAGCCGACTGGTTGGGGCATGGCGTCAATTTGTAAATCCTTGGCGACCAGGTCGCCGGCTGTGCCATAGGGATCAAAGACGAGATCGGGCAGAATCGCTGTGCGCAGGTCAATGCGCAATTGCACAATCGTCTCGCTGCCAGGGGAATCGTTGTACAGACTCAATGCGCCTGGGGTAAATGTGCTGGCATTGATGGCGTCATTGGGTGTGACGATGAGGCGTGACGCAGCTATAGCGGGTGGGGAAGGGGCATGTTCCAGGAAGGGTAGGTAAACGAAGCTATTGGTCTGGACATAAGCCTTAGTCGGCTGTCCCCTGAGCGATATCACGATCAGGCCACATATTACCCACGCTGTCCACCGTTTCATCTCAACACCTCTATATCTATACTGGCGCGCCGGTCCACGCTGACGGCAATTTTAGCCGCTGGTCTGCTGGCTCACAAATGCCGGCACAATCCCCTTGTAGGTTCTTCGTTTGCTAATAGTCGGGTGGGGTTGTAGCTTGTTGCTCCTTTTTTGCGTACACTCAGGGGATGAAAGTTGTAGTAACGGGTGCTACGGGTTTTTTGGGAGCGGCCTTGGTCCAGGCGCTGCTGCGCCAGGGAGCGGAACTGCACGTAGTCGTGCGGCCCGATTCACTACGTAGTCGTCTGCATGGGTTGTCGCTGACGGTTCATGAAGCAGAGATAACGCAGCCAGAAACGTTGACTGGACTGTTTGATGGTGCGAATTGGGTGGTACACGCTGCTGGCATTCTCGGCCAATCTGGCATTTCCGAATCAGAGTACCAGCGCATTAACGTCATGGGCGCTCGCCATGTCTTGCAGGCCATTAGCCACAGTGGGGCGCGCCCGCGCGTGCTGCACGTCAGCAGCGCTGGCGTGTTGGGGCCGTTAGCCGCCGCCGCCGAAACGCCTGACGAAACTGCGCCACTGGCTCCCAGCAACGCTTATGAGCGCAGCAAAGCGGATGCCGAACGGGTCGTCGCCGCGTTTGTCGCCGACGGTCTGCCTGTGATCGTCGCCCGCCCCGAATTTGTTTACGGCCCAGGCGACTGGCACGTTTTTGGTCTGTTCCAGACGATCCAGCAGGGACGATTTTTTTACATTGGCGGTGGAGGCAAGACCTGTCACCCTACCTTCATAGATGATGCTGTTGCCGGCATGTTAGCCTGCTTGCAGCGCGGCGAACCTGGTCAGGCCTATCACATCACTGGACCACGCCCTGTCACTTTCCGTGAACTGGCCACGGCCATTGCTGCCGCTCTCCACGTCCCCCCGCCACGTCTGAGTTTGCCTGTCTGGCTGGCATACAGCGGCGCGCTGGGGCTAGAATTCGTGGGCAAATTCACAGGGCGTCCTGTTCCCCTCAGCCGCACAGGCGTGGCGTTCTTTAGCGAAAACCGTCGCTTCTCTTATGTCAAAGCGCAGCGCCAACTCGGGTATCAGCCGCGGGTTGATTTGCCTGCCGGCATTGCCCGCACCATCGCCTGGTATCAACAACAAGGCAAACTCACCCCTAACCCATGACGCGCAAATTGCCTATCCTGCTTTTTCCTCTCAGGTGTGCCAATGGCTTTTGATTGGTTAAACAAGTTCCAACACGAAATGGGAAAACCAGACAACTATGCCGAAAAGACGCTGGCAGCGTACAAATTAGGCATGAAGGCCGGCGGTTCCATTGTCGGCGTGCGCCTGGAAGTGCAGCCGGATTGCTGTCAGGCGGCTAAGGCGCTGCCTGCCACCCAGGTGTACGCGCCCGATGACACTCCCCGCGTGCCTCTGCCTGATTGTACTCTGGGGCGACGCTGCACCTGTGTTTACCGCCCGGTTATGAAGTACGAGATTGCCCCTGAATAGCCCATCTATGTCCCGACTTCCCCACCACTCCATCAAATCGCTGTACCCGCTGGCCTTGGCTGAAGGTGAAGGCGTAGGCACTGCTTATGAGTATTTCGCCAAGCGGCTGGCGCTGTCCCGCTGGCTGCCGCCGCACTTCCACCCTCGTCGCCTTCTGATTGCAGGCTTACCCCAAAAATATGGCCTCAGCTTTGATTTCTGGCTGTTGGCCGCCGAATGGGGCGCGACGTTAACGGTGGCTGACGAGCGACCCGCCGCCCTGCAAAAGGCGCAGGCAGCGCTGCATACGGCGCAGGGTCAGGGGCTGCTGCCGGCATTTCAGCCAGACTACATCCAGATAACAGATTGGTCACAAGCTGTGGAACTAATGGGTGGGTTTGATTTGATCCTGTCCTCGGAACTGTTACAGCGGCTGCCTGTTGTCACTCGTTCCACCTACGTTAGTCGTTTGCAGGCGTTGACACCGGCGCTGGCGCTCTTTTGCCCCAACGCCGACAATCCGGCCCATACCCATTTGAGCGGATTGGCCGGACTACGTCTGACAGAGGTGGCTGCGCTGAACAAAAATCCTGGCTGGCAGGTATCGAACGGGTACATTGACATGCCGCCGTTCCCCCCAGGCGTCACCCGCAGCGAAATGCAGCGGGCGCACGCCAGCAGCGGCTGGTTAGAGGCGACTGCCATGTGGGGATTGGGTGGGTATGCGCGGCTGGAGTGGTGGATGCCGGCATTTATCCGCCGCACCCGCTCCCACATCGTCTACAGCTTTATGCACGACTACAGATTACAAAGGTCTGAAAGACTTTTGTAGTCCAGCCATCGCCTGCTGGTTCTCTCAGCCTTACCTTGACCACCTATCTGCCTGGGCTATAATCCTTTCGTCATGGGAGATGTGTGGAATCAATGCAAGACTATCTGAAGATTCCTATTGCCGACAAACTAATAATTTGTTCACCATCTGGTCTGGTCACATTGACCGAACTTCTGACTACTGTTCACTAACCGCTACCTTATAGGAGGTTGTGTGCCCAAAGCATTAATTACTGGTATCACCGGCCAGGATGGTTCTTACCTGGCTGAATTTTTATTGAAACAGGGATATGACGTCGTTGGCATGGTGCGCCGCACCAGTACCATCAATTTCCATCGCTTGATGCCCATTCAAGACAAGATTACCCTGGTAAACGGCGATCTACTCGACCAGATTTCCCTGATCCACATCCTGGAAGA
>CAZDSN010000558.1:0-3344 GCA_964507675.1 uncultured Ardenticatenaceae bacterium
GCTGCCAAAGGCGGTCTACTGAACACCCATAACGCCCCGACCCGCTGCCAGGGTACAATTGAATCCAGAAATTTTACAGGGGGTCATGGTAAAAGGTAACACATCAGTAAACGGTGGCGGTCTCACCAATCTGACAAAATAGACAATTCCTTTAGCGATTACTCGCTGTGCGGGTAACCAATGGTAATGCCGGCAACGTGCAGTTCCACCGCCTGCGCCGCCGCCAGCAGCGCCAGGTCATACACCCCAGGCAGCAAACCGGATACGATGAAATTGCCGAATTCATCCAGAGGCGCAGCGGCGCCCGCAGCGGGCAGTTCTGCCGGCAGCAGCGTGGCGGTAGCTTGCGCCGTCGCTTCGGGTCCCAACAGCAGACCGGCCAGGACAAAGCGCCCCGGCTGCTGCGGGTCCTCGTCGCTGTTCAGAATCACCTGCCACTCGCCAGCCTGATAAACGGCGGCGTCCGCCGCGCCGCGCGCCCCGGCCCAAACGCCTTCCGGTTCCTCTGCGCTGAGCAGCGTCATTACCAGCGTTTGCAGGCGCGCCAGCGGTCCAGGCGCAGGCTGGGCGGTTGGTTCTCCCTGCGCCAGATAGGTTTGCAGCAGAGCGACTTCGGCGGCTGCGTGCGGGTGCAGGGCCAGATACGCCTTCACCCGCGCTGCCGCGGCTGCCGGCAGCAGACCCAGCGCATATTCCCCCAACTCAAATGAGGAGGGACGCGGCAGCCGCGCCAGATCAGCCTCCGGCAGCGGCCACGTGGATTCTAATTCGCTCATACTTCTTTCACCTCATCCAATTAAACGCCCCTAAACCCATTTTTCCGGCGGTTCTCACGCTTCCAGACAATCTCGCAGCGCCTCGTCGCGGCGAAAACGGGCCAGCACGTTCTCCTTAATGCGGTAAATGCGCTGCACATCGGGGAAGTGGGCGGCGTAACGATCCTGAATCTGGCGCGGTTTCAGGCCGTAAATGAACATGGCGTCCAGCACCAGCCGCTCTTCTTCATCAAGCAGCCGTTCGTAAATACAGCGCCAGAATGCTTCCAGATTACTTGACTCCGTGGTGGGCGTGGCAAAGAAGGCGGTATCCGCCTGTTCCAGAGGAGCGCCCTGTTCCCTCTGGCGCAGGGCGTCCATAACGATGCTGTGGACGCACATTTTCAGGAATCGCAGCAGGGATTTGAGACAAATGCCGGCATCTTCCCGCGGAAACTGGCTGAATTTGTCTGGCTGACGACTAAAAGTCACCCACATTTTCTCCAGCGCCAGCGCCCCCAGATCTTCTGGCTCTTGCCCCGTCTGTGAAAAATAAGGATGGCCCTTGGCCCAGATAGCTGCCTGGCGCAGGTATTGGTGATGCACAAATGTCCACGCCCGTTTGCTTTCCGCCTCCAGAGGCTGCGCCAACGTCCGCCGCCACAATTCATAGCAGTAGCAGGGATCAAAAGCCTGTCCCTGCCAAAACAGTTCCGTCTGGCGATGGCAGGCGTGAGCCGCGGCGGCATGGCTCATACGGGTCACAGGATGGTCGGCGCAACTGGTCATAGAAATGGGCAGCAGAAATAGCCAATAACAAACGATAAACGATGTCTTCATTGTAACATGCTTTGGCCTATTATGGCTGATTTTCCCCCTATCCCAACTATCGTTGGGCGGGTCGCCTGCCTGTTTTTATGTGAGCCGGAAATTACAAAAGTCTGCCACACTTTTGTATATCTGGCGCGATTTACTCTTTAACTGGTGACGTTTGTCGTTTGGACTTGTGCAATCCATCACTCCCCAAAAGCCTGCCATCTGTCTATTGTATAGATGGGCGTAGAGGTGGCGTTGACCGCCTCCGTTGTTGGCTTCCAGGTTCCAACGCTTTTGAGTAGTTTATTTTGGCTCGCAAACCCAAGAGGAATTGAGATGGAAACAATAGTGAGCCTGATCCCTGATGAAACAGACTTAACCGAAACCCGTATACTGCTGCAAGATGCCGGCATGTCCCCCGACCACGTTCGAGTCATTGACAAGCCTGAAACTGTCTGGCAGCAACTTAATGGACACAAAGATGCCCTTACCTTGCGCCGGGACATGGGTATAGGCATGTTGATGGGCGTCGTTTTCTTTGGCTTCTTTGGCCTGATGGCTGCCGGCTTTACCTGTTATCTACCCTTTGCCCAATGCACCACCGTCTACTTTTTCTGGCCTGCTTTCGTGGTGGCGATACTCATTGGCCTGTTCGTTGGTGGACTCTTTGGGGTGGTGATGGGTATGAGTGAGATGGACGAACATCTCTATGATTACGTTGAAGGCGCCCGCCGTGGCCAGGCGGTCGTTATTGTGCGTGCTCGTGGGCAGGAAATACCTGTTGCCTTGAATATTTTAGAGCGAGAGCACGCTGTGGCGCTTCGCCACTGGTCGGATGAGTAGACAACCAAAAGAAGACGGCTGGTTGGGTTGACAGCGGTGAATTCTCTTGCCACAATCAGGTCAGCGGCCAGGATTTTGCCAGATTGGCAACCGTCCTCGCCACATGCAAAACGACCTGTATCCGGCCATGTATAAGAAAATTTTGATACCACTCGACGGCTCGCCCCGCGCCGAAACCATTTTCCCTCACGCCAGCGATATCGCCCGCCGCTATCAGGCGCGCGTGGTGTTGGTGCAGGTGGTGGAAGCAGAAATTGCCAATTTGAGCGCGTTTGATTTGCTGCCCAATATAAACGCGGATGAACTGGCGCAGCAAGTGACCCGCGCCGAAACGTACCTGGCAGACGTATTGCAGCGATTTCAGGCGCAGGGAGTTCAGGGCGAGACGTACGTCAAACCTGGCCCCGTCGTGCGCGGCATTTTGGAAGTGGCGCGGGAACTGGACGTAGACCTGATCGCCATGGCCAGTCACGGGCGGACGGGGTTGTCGCGTGTTTTTTATGGCAGTGTAGCTGCCGGCATTTTGCAGCGCATTGACCGCCCGCTGCTGTTGATTCGCGCCGGGTGAATGGCTGCCCTGGGGACTCGCCAGACCTTAATTCCCTGAGCAAATATGTCTCGCAACATTGTCGTCAACGTCAGTCAGGGGGCAGGCGTTGACGATTTACCCGTAGAAATTGTAGCACGCAAAGGCATCGGCCATCCTGACAGCTTGTGCGACGGCATGGCTGAACGCATTTCCCTGGCTTACATGACCTGGTGCCAGGCGCACCTGGGCGCAGCGCTGCATCACAACTTCGACAAAGTGCAGATGACGCAGATTTTTGAAGCATGGGTGGGTTGCCAACCCGCCCTACGGAGTTGACTATTTTCGAAAGAGTTCCCCATGAGCGGGGCGCACCACGAGGAATGAAAATTTTTTGACACGAA
>CAZDSN010000559.1:0-3331 GCA_964507675.1 uncultured Ardenticatenaceae bacterium
GTCTGATGCCGCCCTAAACAATACCGTCATTGAGATGGGGAAGGCGTTTGTCGCTGCTGATCTGTATGTCATTCCATTTGAACTGGCCTCGGTGCTTTTACTGGCGGCCTTGATTGGGGCGATCGTGATTGCCTTACCGGAGAAGAAATAATGACGGCCATTCCTTTATCCTGGTATTTGTTGGTAGCGGCAGCTCTATTTTGCCTGGGACTTTATGGCGTGATGGCCCGCCGCAATGCCGTAGCCATTCTCATGGCCGTAGAACTGATGCTCAACGCTGTCAACATCAACTTGTTGGCTTTCTGGCGCTATCGTTACGCCGAAGCTCCCACCGGCCCAGTCTGGTCGGTTTTTGTGCTGACAGTGGCCGCCGCCGAAGCGGCTGTTGGTCTGGCTCTAATCATTTCCGTTTACCGCAACCGTGATTCGGTCGTGGCCGAAGAGCTGGACTTACTCAAGAACTAGCATGGAAGAGGTTTTTCTATGAGTGAAGCAACACTCGCCACACTGACCTGGCTGGTACCAGTGGGGCCACTGCTGGTCTTTTTCCTGATTGTGCTCTTCACCAACCGCAATCGTACTTTGAGTTGGCTGTTGGCCTGGGCCGGGATTGGACTCTCTCTGATACTGGGTTGGGCCATTGCTTTCCAGATGTTCTTCCTGGATGTTCATCATCTGGCCGAGCATCCCACGGTGATCCAGAGCGCTATTGCCTGGCTGCCTTTTGGCCGGGCGGCCAACTGGCTGCAAATGGGCGTAGCGGTTGATCCCCTGACTGCTGTGATGCTTATCATGGTGCCATTTACCTGTACAGCCATTTTTGTGTACAGCGTTGGTTACCATAATTATGGCAAACCGCGCGGCACACAGTTAGGTGTGCCCAATCATGGCAAGGAAGAACCCCTCCTCTCCCGTTTCTTTGCTTTCATGTCCCTGTTTGCCGGGGCCATGCTGCTCCTGGTAGTGGCCGATAACTTGCTGCTGCTGTTCATGGCCTGGGAAATAATGGGGTTGTGTTCCTATTTATTGATTGGCTTCTGGCACGCGCGCACTTACGAACCTGACCCCAAGAACCCGCAAAAGCTCCCGCCGCGGCTGGCGGCCATCAAGGCGTTTATGACTACCCGCGTCGGCGATGTGCTCATGCTGTTGGGCATTGTCGCTTTTTACCGGGTGTTTAATACGCTTAGTTTTAGCCAGGCGCTATCGGCGGAGTCGCTGCAAGCGGTCGTATTGGATCGCGGCGGCGGACCCTGGTTGGGACTGGTGGCGCTGCTGTTGTTTGCCGGCACGATTGGCAAATCCGCTCAATGGCCGCTGCACGTCTGGCTGCCCAACGCCATGGAAGGCCCTACCCCGGTTAGCGCCGTCATCCATGCCGCAGCCATGGTGTCTGCGGGCGTTTATCTGATTGTGCGCATTTTCCCGCTCATTGCTGTGGGCGCAGAGGCTGCGGCTCCTGTTTCCATCGTCATTGGCTTCGTGGGCGCATTTACCGCCCTGATGGCCGCCACCATTGCCCTGGCCCAGGACGACGTCAAAGGCGTCCTGGCTTATTCTACCATCTCCCAGTTGGGTTACATGGTTGCTGCCATTGGCATTGGCGCTTACGTGGCCGCCGCTTTCCACCTGATCACCCACGCCTTCTTCAAGGCGTTGCTCTTTCTTGGCTCCGGTTCGGTTATTCATGGCATGGAGCATGGCGCTGAGCACGTCCACGACCACCATACCGATCCCCAGGATATGATGAATATGGGCGGATTGGCTAAAAAGATGCCGCTCACGTTTATCACTTTTCTGATTGGCGGCCTGGCACTGTCCGGGTTCCCCATTATTACGGCTGGCTTCTGGTCTAAGGATGAAATCCTGGCGGATGCCTGGTATCAAGGCACACACGGCAACTCTCTGGCGGTGATTGTGTTCTGGATGCTGGCGGCAGCGGCGATTTTGACCGCCTTTTACACGATGCGCCAGATTTCGCTGACGTTCCTGGGTAAGCCGCGTACGCCCCTGGCCGAACACGCCCACGAGAGCAACCGGTTCATGACGATCCCCCTGTTAGGGCTGGCCTTCTTTGCTATAACAGCCGGGTGGGCGGGTATCCCTGAATCTTTCCCGGTGCTGGGGCCGCTGCTCAACAACAATTTCTTCCACCATTTTGTGGGAGCCACTGTTGAAGAGACGCTGCACCTTTTGGAAGAATCCCATCTGGTGGCCCATGCGCTGGAGACGCTGCCTTTCCAACTGGTTCCGCTGGTAACTTCGCTGGTCGTTGCTTTGGGTGGGTTGTTCCTGGGTTGGTGGGTCTATGGACGGAAGCCGCTGCAAAGCAAGCAGCCGGACCCGCTGATTGCCCCACTGGGACCGATCCATTCATTCCTGATGAACAAGTGGTATTGGGATGAGTTGTATCAGAAATTTTTGATCCGCCCGATGGTTTATGCGTCGGAGACGGTGGTTTACGAGTGGGTGGATAAGGGCTTAATTGATGGCACATTGCATTTGATTGCCCGCACCACGTACGCCATTGGCGCGTACATGAAGCTGTTTGAGGAGAAGGTGATAGCCGGCGGCGTGGATAAGGTGAAGGATATGGTTTTAGCCAGCGCCGACAGCTTCCGTACGCTGCAAACGGGCAAGGTGCAAGAGTATGTGCTGGTGTCTATGTTAATTGCCGGCACATTGACCGCCCTTATCTTCATTCTCAACCTGGGCTAGGTTCTGACCGGCCCGTTCACATTGCGCAGGATACGATGGATTTTCTTCAAGGTAACCTCCTGACACTGTTGATTTTCTCGCCACTGGCGGCTGCTGTGGTCCTCTTTTTGCTGCCAGAGGATGAAAAGGTCCTGATCCGCCGTCTGGCAATGGTTTTCAGCATCATTCCCTTGCTGCTGTCATTGATTGCCTGGTTTTCCTATGATCGGGTAGATGCCGGCCTTCAATTTATCCTCCAGACGCCCTGGTTTCCCGCTATTGGCTCCAGCTTCCACATTGGATTGGATGGCATTAGCCTGCCGATGGTTATGCTCACCGCCATCCTCACCCCGCTGGCTATTCTGACCTCCTTTAACATTGAAGATAAGGTCAGAATGTACATGGTGCTGTTCCTGGTGCTGGAATCCGCCTTGCTGGGTTTGTTTGCCTCGCTGGATTTGATCATCTTTTTCATCTTCTGGGAAATCAGCCTGGTTCCCATGTACTTCCTCATTCGTATCTGGGGGGGCGCTGACCGGGACTATGCCTCGTTTAAGTTCATGATCTACACCATGGCCGGCAGCCTGGGATTGCTTCTCTCCATTCAGATTATGGGCCTTTCCACCGGCACCTT
>CAZDSN010000560.1:0-3331 GCA_964507675.1 uncultured Ardenticatenaceae bacterium
GTAGCGTTCAAACCAGTCGGCGGCGGGCTGCCCGTTTTGGTCGTTGTAGGCTGCCAGCACAGCCACCTGCTGCACCGTCAGCCCCGGTTGGTTGCTGTGCGGATCGGGGTGGTCCAGGGTGAGGCTGTCCAACACCTGCTCCAGCTTGATCCAGGTAGTGTGCGTAAACTTGTGGATGACGGCGCAGTTATCTTTACGCTGGAACGTGACCAGGGGGGCGCGGCGGAAGGGCACGTCCGGCGTCATCTGGCGCGGAATCCAGGGGCTGCCCGCCTGTCCCGGTTCGCTCAGGTGGTAAAACTGCCCCCCGCCGGGGGAGGTGTCTATGCCACGGTAGATAAACTCCTCGTCCGCCCACAACTGTTCCCACTGGTTATTCTTGACGTGGTAGAAGCGCCCCTGGGCGTCCGTCTGCGTTTGCAACTGCTCCTGGCCCTCCTGGGTGTGCCCCTCAATGAAGAAGACGTGCTTCATTTCGTACAGGCGGCCATCCCCACGCAGGAAGGGCAGCATGTCCACGCCGTCGCCGGCGACGTTAATGGAGACAAAGAAGCTGCTGCCAAACGGCTGACCGGCGGCGTCCTGCAGGCGCCAGGTGCTGGTGTATTTGCCCGGCTGGCCGGGCGCGGTCAGGGTAACAGAGATGCTGGCGACTTTGTCCGGCTTGGTGGCCGGCACAGCCACTACCTCTGGCCCTTGCATAGCCCGCCCGCCAGCGCGCTTGAGCGCGTAGCCGGCGCCCCAGGCGGCATTGCCGGTGTTACGGATGCGCCATATTTTCTCAAAGGTCTCGCCGGGGCGCAGCGTGGAGCCGTTGCTGATGGTCTGGTGGGATTCCAGGCGGGCGTTGTTCACAACGTCGCCAGGCACAGGCTCGGGTACGGTTATTTCGACGTAGACGGTTTCGCCAAAGAGTTGACCCTGGGGGTTGGCTGCCTGCCAGGTGCTGCGCAGCAAGCCCGGCGTCAGCGGCGCGGTCAGGGAAACGCTGACGTCGGCATTCTGGCCGGGCGGGGTGGCCGGCAGAGGCACAGCCTCGGACCCGCCCATGGGCAGGTCGCTGACAAAGCGCAGTTGGTAACCGCCGTTCCAGGTGGTGGTGCCGGTGTTGCGGATGCGCCACGTCTTGTGGAAGGGCGCGCCTGCCGGAATGACTTCGCCATCGGGGATAGTCACGTCTTTGACGTATTTGGCATCGTCCAGTTCCGGGCGCAGGCTGTGGGGCACGCGGATTTCGGCGAACAGGGTTTCGCCAAAAAGCGCGTTGGCGGCGCTGCGCGCTTGCCAGGTGCTGCGGAAGGAGCCGGCGGCTGTGGGGGCGATCAAGGGCACGATCACGTCGGCCAGTTCGCCGGGTTGGACTGCCGGCAGGGGCACGCTATCTGGCCCACCCAACTTCTCATCGGCTACATGCGTGAGCACGTCGCCCGCGCCCCAGGTATGGGAGCCGGTGTTCTTCACCCGCCATACCTTTTGGAAAGCCTGCCCTGGCTGCACCAGCGTGCCGTCCTGGATGGTGACGTCGTCAATGTATTGTAAATCGGGACGGCGCTGGCGCGGGTCTATGAGCTGCGCCGTGACTTCGATTTCGACGTACAGCGTTTCGCCAAATAACTGTCCCTGCTCGTTGCGCAACTGCCAGGTGCTGCGGCGCACGCCGGGGGTATCTGGGGCGACCAGGGACACAGACACAACCGTATCGCCGCCAGGGAGGACCTTGCCTGCCAGGGGCACAGCGCCTGGCCCATTCATGCTGTCATCGCTGGCAAAAGCCAGTTGGTAGCTGCTGTTCCAGGTGGTGTTGCCGGTGTTGCGCACGCGCCAGCGCTTGACGAAGGCGGTGTTTGCCGGCATCGCCGTGCGGTCGGGCACAGTCACATCTTCCAGGTAGATGGCGTTATCTTCGGCGCGGGCGGCCACTATCTGAATTTCCGTGTACAACGTAAACGGGCACAAATTCCCCTGCGGGCTGCGCAGTTGCCAGGTGCTGACGTGGCGGCCAGCCTGATTAGGCGCAGTCAGGGGGAGCGAGACGCGCCCCAGTTCCCCTGCTTTCAGCAGGGGCAGCGCGGCGTCGTTGGGGCCGCCCATCTGGTTATCCTGAGCAAAAGCCAGGCGATGGCCGTTCCCCCAATTGGTGCTGCCGGTGTTGCGGATGACCCACGTTTTGGTGAACGCCTGCCCCGGCTGCAAAATCGTGCCATCGGGCACGTTTTCATCCTCCACGAAGCTCAATTCGTCAAAGTCCGGGCGTTCGCCCGTCAGGCGGAAGAAGGGCAACGGGTTGAGCACGTCGTCTACCACGTACCCTTTCAGCCCACGCCCCAGATGCTGCAAGGTCAGGTGCAAATGAGGGCCGGTGGAGTTACCGGTACTGCCGGCAATGCCCAACACCGCGCCCGTCTTGACGTAATCCCCCACCTGCGTCAAAACCTGCGACATGTGACCATACCACGTCACCCAGGTCGTTTCGTCGTTCCAGTTATGCACCACCCGCGCGTAATGGCCGTAGCCGGTGGCGCTGAAGCCAACCTGATCTACCACGCCGCGCTGCGCCGCCAGCACGCGCGAGTTTTGGCCGCCGGGCAGGATGACGCGCAGGTCAACCCCTTCGTGCAGGCCATTGGCGTAGGTGCGCGGCGCGTTAAAATGGTCGGTCACCTGAAAAGGCAGCTCGACCGGATTCTCCAACCAGAAGTCAGGGGAAACAACAAGCGCCATGGTAGGTCTCCTTAAGTGCCAGAGGGCGGGAGGCGTGGCGCCGTCAAAAATAGTGCGCCGCGCCTGGTAGCCGGCGAAACTTATGATGGTGGGCTGCCGAAGTTTGGTTTCGGCATATGACAGACATTGTAAGGGGCTTTCGGGTAAAGATCAATCATTTCAGGCACGGTTCAGCAATTCTCATTTTGGCTGTTTAGCCTGAGGCTGAATCGCTGCCAGGGGGGGGGTAATGGCGGGCGAGGGGCGCTGCGTGACCCTCGCCCCCGGCCCCCAACCCCCTTCCCCCGAGGGGGAAGGGGGTTGGGGGCTTCCCTTCTATGTGAAATAATGGCGGTTTGCGTGTATTCCCTGCCAGCCGCTATGCTTCGTGGTAAAATTTAAGTACGAGGCTGCTCTGCTTATGCATCTGAAACGCGCCCGATTGAATTGGCGACTATGCCGGTTATACTAGAGTACACGCCCCAAGTCGTTCTGTGGTAACAGAAATTCAACGTCCCCAGGAAGTTGAACTTCGGCAACCCACCAGTAGAACCCGTCCACCTTAACCCTGGTTTGAGACTTTCGCCGTCTCTGGCCGGTAACATGCCGAACTGACGAAACTATGACTACC
>CAZDSN010000561.1:0-3323 GCA_964507675.1 uncultured Ardenticatenaceae bacterium
GGTTGCCAACCTGTCCACGCCTACAAATTTTCATTGATTCCTTCGGCAAGCTCAGAGCCTGCCCTGAGTCTACCGAAGGGACGGGTATGGCGCGCCGCCGCTCATGTTGTCTCCGCCGGGTTACATTCCCGGCGGCGAGGCGCAGCCAGGAGTAAGAGAAGGATAACGGGTGGAAGGAAGGCGGCTGGACAGAGGCCGCCGCCGTCTGGGCCGGCAGCACCAGGCGGCGGCGAAGCGGCTGCCGGCGGCGTAGGTTGGCTGCGGACAACTTGCAGCGGTAAAGCCGTCGGTATTAGAGCCGGATTGATGGGGGTAGGCGTAGCCGGAATCTGGCGCGATGGCGCGCCAATGGCTGCGCGCCAGGCGGTTTCCAGACCATCGCTGTTAAAGCCATACACTTCTTCCAGCGCTTGATCATAGGCGGCGCCGTCTGCCAGGGTACGCAGAAGCCGCTGCATGGCTTGCTGGCCATACGTGTCCAGCAAAAAGGCCACCAGACTATAGCTCTGGCTGTAGGCAATGCCGGCATCCGCCGAATGCGCCGAAAATGCGCCGTTCAAGCTGCGCACAGGCACAAACACGTCCGCGTCAATCCCCCTGGCAATATCCTGGCGCACCGTGTCGCTGGGGTCCCCCTCAGCGACCATAGCCAGCCCTTCCTCAAGCCAGGTGGGGCGGCTGCCGCCGACGCAGCTCCAGCCAAACTGCCCCACTACCAGATGCGCCAGTTCATGGGCTACGGTGGGCCTGCCCCAACTTTCTAGCTGGCTGGGGGCGACGCCCATTAAGATGATGTTGTAGTCGGCAAACGCCAGCGCGCCAGCCCAGTCCTGCACATAGAGCACGGCGTCGCGCATATCATTGGCGCTGCCATAGATGAAAAACCGGACATCCTGCTCCAATTGGATGCCCATTTCCGCTTGCAGCCGCTGCAGGGAGTCCAACGCCGCTTGCAGCAGTTCCGGGCCGACGTTATCGCCACGATACCAGTTGACGTGTACGCCACCGGCGCTCACCTGCTGCCAATTGTAACGCGGGTCACTCAATGTTAAGCTTTGCTGCGGGGTGGTGTAGTTGTTGCCATTGTCATCTACCAGCGTCCATGACCAGGACAACTGTACTCCAGGCGGAGGGCTGCCAGAACGGCTGAACACCCATTGCCATTCTAAACTATTGCCGGCAGGCGTGACGGGCACCTGTGTCTGCGCCGGCAGGCAGCTCAGGCGATTGGTGCTGTAATTGAGCGTGGCCGAAGTCAGCGGGCGCGTCGTTTGCACGTCCAGGCGAAAGGTAACGCTTTGCGGAAAATCCAGGATGGCCTGGTTATGGGTCACCGTGATGGCCGGGGCAGGTTGTGTTTGGGCGAGAATGCCGGCACTCGTCCCCCCCATCACCCATGTCCAAAACAGCAATAGGAAAAGGTTCTGCATTTTCACCGCCTCCACAGCTTCAATAAGATTATCCCAACAGCCAGAGCCGCCCCCAACAGCCAAAATAACCAGGGAATTGGAGTTCTAACAGGCGCAGGTTCCACTAGGGGCGTCATAGCAGGCGCAGGGACATTGGTTAATAACGACTGGGGGGATAGCGTTGCCACAGGTGACGACGTTAGCGACGGCGACGGCGACAACGTGGCTGTCAATGTGAGGACAGGCGTTTGCGTAGGCACAGGCGTCTGTGAGGGCGCAGGGGTCTGCGTAGGCGCCGGGGTCTGCGTAAAGGTGGGCAGCGGCGTGGGGGTGGCGATAGGCGGGGGCAGTTCGGCCAACGTCTTGCCGGCAACTAACGACTGCACCACATAATACACCAGTCCGCCAATCATGCAGTAATCGCCAATGGGTTGCGTGCAAACGGCCGGCGGCAGTTCGACGCGGAAAACCCCGTCGCTGGCGGCGATCTGTGCTCGCTCTCCCCACATATCCACCAGCCAGGCCGTTGTCTCCGGCCCTACTTGCGGCACTTCCGCTGTCTGCGGCAGTGGCAGGCGAGCAAACACCACCGTTGTCACCCGATCCGCCTGCCTCAGCCGCACCTGTCCCACTTCATCCCACCGTTCCCGCCTGGCGGCGGTCACACCCGCCAGCATTTGGAAAGCGACGCGGGCCGTCTCAAAAGCCGGGCGACGGCTGCCATCCTGACGCACGAGGCCAAACGGCTCGGGATTAGCCGCATAATCGCCCGCCGTATCCTGGAGTTTATAGACAGCCACCCGCTGCGCCCCCGCTGCCAGCGCCAGCGCCAGCGCCTGCGGCATAAAGGCTGCCTGTTCAAATTGCAGTACGCTCAGGGTTACGCTGGACAGTGGCCAGGTTGGGTCATCGCTGGGTGGGGCATTGGTTTCGACTAACCAGATTGGCTTATCCAGCCCGTGATCGCGCAGGATGGTGGCAAAGGCCAGCAAAACGTCGTAAACAGAGGTGGGTTGGAAATACACGTGGGCCGTAACTACGTCGAAATAATGATTATGGCTGGCCGCCTGCGGATCGGCCACCAGCAAATCGAGCAGCCGCTGCAAATATTGCTCGCGGCCAAACTGCGCATCCCAAAAGTAGGTCATCGCCGCCAGATGGACGATGGCACGGGGGTTGGCTGCTTTCGCTACCTGATATGCCACCCGCTGTAATTGCAGGAAGTCCGCTTCATCGCCATCCCATGTATGGCCGGGAGTCGTGGCATCCCATATGTCAGGCTCGTTCCAGATAATCCAATGGTTAATGGTGGAGGCATACGTCGCCACAGTTTCCCGCACGAAATTGGCCCACAGGTTGTCTGGATCATCTACATTTAGCCATAAACCTGCCGGCAGCCTATCTGCGCCGCGCGCCCAATCAGGAATACCGATCAACATGCCCACTATTTCTCGTCCCGCCGCTTTTTCCGCCGCCAGTTGCGCACCTGTCACCGGCGGCTGCCAACCGGCGGCCCCATCAGGCTGCATCTCTGCCCAGTGGAAGCGCACGCGCGTCCAGGCTGCGCCCAGCGCCGCGGCCTCTGGCGGCGATTCGAGGGCTTCGACCACGCCAAAACGCCAATCTACTGCCGCTCCTTGCGCCGCTGCCGGCTGCGGCAGTCGCGCCCATGCGCCGCCGACGCAGCTTGCCAGGGTTAGAAACAGCCACAACCGCCATTTGCTGCCTTGTGCCATACAATCCTCCAATACCCAAGTATACGAAGGCGCCGGTAACTCTGCGAGCCGCCGCCGATTTCAAGCAGCGGCGGCAAAAAGGGGAAGACATCCCAGGGGCAACCCCCATCCCCCAACCCCCTTCCCCCAACCCCCTTCCCCCTAAAGGGGGAAGGGGGCATTTCAGAAAGGGCGAGGG
>CAZDSN010000562.1:0-3314 GCA_964507675.1 uncultured Ardenticatenaceae bacterium
TATGGAACCGATATGTGGTTGAAGAGATTGCCACGATTTAATGGGGTGATACCGCAAAGGACGCGAAGAACTTTTCTTTGTGTCCTTTATTATTCGTTTCCTGGCAGGTCATTGCTGCCGGCATTTTTCGCTTCCGAATCAGCGTCTGACAGGCGTTGGCTGAGGTGGGCGAGGGTGCGGCTGAGCCAGTTTAAGCCGCGGCGGGCCGTGGCGGCGGCGGTTTGTTTGACGTTGTCGCTGGTGAGTTTTGCCGGCATTTCCGCCGCTTCTCGTTTGATTTCGGCGGTGACCCGCTCGGCGACGGCTGTCGTGACCTTGCTCGTCTGTGCGGCAGCTTTTTGCCCGCTCCATTTAAGCCCGGCGCTGACGGCGGGGCGTCCCTTCTCCTGCCAGGCATGGCGGGCGGCGTGGGCTGCCTGCTCGCCTAGCTGTCGGGTGGCGTCAGCCATGCGGTCGCCCAGGGCGTTCAGGCGGGTTTTTTCTTCAGGGATGGATGCCGGCAGGTTCGCCGCTTCTTCGTCAGGTAGTTCAATCTTCAAATACAGTTTGTCGTCGCTCATGTTTTGTCCGTGCTGTTTGGGGGTGTGACCAGGGCGTATGCGATATATGCGTATCGTGCCGGCATCTATACGCAGCCGGGCGGTTAAGGTTGCAGGGTGGACAGTGACCGCCGCACCGTCAGGCAGCGGCACGTCTGTCAGATTCTCGTAAGAAATAGACAACGTTCTTGTAAGCGGGCGCAGGGATAATGAGGGGGTGCGTCATCAAGGCGTGGCGTCATATGTTGTCTATGGAGGATTAAGACATGAACCGGTTTCGCTTCAAATATGGCTTCAAATCTTGGTTTTGTCTGCTAGTGAGCGCCCTGGGGCTGACGACGGCAGCCTGTGCGGGCGGCGGGGACACCGCAGAGCCGGCAGCTATCGCGACTGTAGCAGGCACAGCGCTGGCGGGTGCGGCATCCGCCGCGCCTGAGTTGCCTGATCTGGGAGCGGCGCCGGATTTTGGTAACGACGTGTGGCTGAATACAGAGGGTCACATGCTGCGGCTGGCAGACCTGCGGGGTAAGGTGGTGTTGGTGGAGTTCTGGACGTTTGGTTGTATCAACTGCCAGCGGGTGATTCCCTATATGAATGAATGGCAGGCGAAGTATGCGGGGGATGAGTTCATTATCGTCAGCATTCACTATCCAGAGTTCCAGTATGAGCGGGATATTGAGAACGTTAAACAGGCGGTGGCGCGGCATGAGATTGCTTATGCGGTGGGCATTGACAATGAGCGGCAGACCTGGGCGGCTTATAAGCAGCGGTACTGGCCCACGCGCTACCTGATTGACAAGAACGGTCATTTGCGTTACAAGCACATTGGCGAAGGGCAGTATGCTGAAACGGAGGCAGCGATTCAAGCGCTGGTAGCGGAGGCGTATCTGGCGCGGTAGGGGGCAATACTTCCCCGTGGAGGCGCGGAGAGGCGGAGGTTTGTGGGGTGTCCCGATCCGGATAGAGGGCTGCCGCTACCTAACAGAGAAAAGACATAGGGTGGTTAGCGCTGGCGATCTGATATAATCTCTGCGTGATACGTACCAGGCAGGTGTTTTATGCGTTTTAAGCGTCCGCAACCTGTACCTGATGAGGGCGGTTTTGTAGCGATTGTGCCGGCATCTGCCGTTACCTCCGACCAACTCACGCCGGCTGCGGTGCAGGGGCGCCCGTTTTTGCTGACACGCTATGAAGGGAAACTGCTGGCTTTTGGCCGTTACTGCCCGCATGCCGCCGGCGACCTGCGCCAGGGCAGCGTGGTGCGGCACAAGATCATCTGCCCCGAACACGACTACAGCTTTGACATGCGCAGCGGGCGTATCTTGTGGCCCGAAGACGAGGTTTACCGGCTGCCCTGCTACGAAGTGAAGGAAGAAGACGGCATGATCAAGGTGCGGTTGGGGAAGTAGAGCTGCGGGGAAGGGAGAGAGAATAATTAATGGGTGAATGGGTGAATTCGTGAATGGCTAATGGGCGGGGCGCTTCGTTGGCAATTCATAACGACAACCTTCTCTGAGCCTGTCGAAGGCAACGGGTTTATCCGTCCGAGGCAACCAGGGCGCGCAGCGTGTGCCGTACAGCCGCTTCAGGCACGTTGCCGGCAACAAACGCATCCCCCACACCTCGCAGCAAAACGAAGCGAAGATGGCCGGCCTGTTTCTTCTTATCCTGGCCCATAGCGGCGTACAGGTCATCCACAGACAGCGCCGCCGGAATGCGGGTGGGTAAGTGCAAGGATTCCAGCAGCGTCTCAATTTGCCAGGGAAGAGCGGCATCTGCATAACCCAATTGGACGGACAGGTGCGCTGCCGCTGCCAGACCCATGGCGACTGCCTCGCCGTGACGGATGCGGTAGCCGCTGACCTGTTCGATGGCGTGGGCAAAAGTATGGCCTAAATTGAGCAGCGCGCGCCGACCCGTCTCCCAGGGGTCCAGTTCGACAATGTGCTGCTTGACCTGAATGGCGCGCAGGATAAGGGAGGTCAGAGCGGCGGGGTGGGGGGCGAGAGCCGCCGCCTGCTGCAACAGGACGGGGGATGCCAGCAAGCCGTGTTTGACGACTTCAGCCATGCCGGCATTGAACTCGGCTGCCGGCAATGTCGCCAACGTCTCTACATCAGCCAACACGGCGGCCGGCTGCTTGAACGCGCCCACCAGATTCTTGCCCTGAGGCAAATCTACGCCTGTTTTGCCGCCGACGCTGGCGTCTACCATAGCTAACAGCGTAGTGGGGCAAGGGATGAAACGGATGCCGCGCATAAAGGTGGCAGCGGCAAAGCCGGCCATGTCCCCGACCACGCCGCCGCCCAGGGCGACCACTGTGCCGTGCCTGTCCAGGTTAGCTGCCAGCAAGTCGTCGTAGATTTGCCGCACTGTTTCCAACCGTTTGTATGGTTCGCCTGCCGGCACGGTGATGATGGCCGCGGCGGGGCAGCGGGTGGCATAGAGGGGACCCACGTTGCTGTCCGTGACCAGCGCGGTGGGTCCGGGCGTCCATTCGGGCAGCCGCGCCAGCAACCCCCGCCCCACCACCACAGGGTAAGAGCCGCCTGGATAGCGGACGGTCAACTCATGCTGGTCAGGGATGCTGGTGGGCGACCAGCGCGCAGCGGCGATGGCTGTCAGAATCTCGGCGGTGATGGCTGCCGGCGTTTTATCCATTGTGTCTACCTGGGGGAAGCGACCATACGCGGCAGCCCGCTGCTGCAACCGTTGTTCCACCCTGGCTGCCGGTTCGGGCACGTCCAGCAGCGGGCGTCGTCCTTCCTCCTGGCT
>CAZDSN010000563.1:0-3314 GCA_964507675.1 uncultured Ardenticatenaceae bacterium
GGCTTAGTTCAACTCAGGCATTCCCTGGAATACCCATTATGCGGCGGCTCCGAAGACTCCGCGCTGTATGAATCCTTACTTCGTTGTGATTGCCCTGACTTGGCCGGCAGGCTAGAACAGCCTTCGAAGCATGTCCGGATGCTGATGTGGATAAGCAAAATCTCATACGCCAGAAGGCAGCCGGGCGCAAAGTCAAGTGATCAACCCACGGCTTGAAGGTGTTGGCCTCCGAATCTCTCTTTCCGTTTACTTGCGCGGTATCCGTTTAAGTTGTGGCAGCCGTGCGCCGCGATGCTGCACCCACCACTCTACCACGAGAATGAACAGCGCCAGGGCTGCCAGCCAGGGCCATAACTCTCGCTGCCCAATGTCGCTGCCGCTGGCGCTGATGGCTGTCTTCTGACCGAGGTCGAGGGTGGCTGCCGGCAAGATGCGCGACTCGTCTGTGGAAAAAAGGTTGACGGCAAAAGCGCCCGCCGCGCGCTCCCCGGCATTGTCCCGCACCGTCACCTGGTACAGCCCCGGCTGCCCGGTGTCCGTAAACAACAAATCTGCCGCCTCTACCGGGGTTGACCATACAGTGCCATCAGGTCGCTGCACGGACACCCCGGTGGCGCTGGTTGCCGGCGTTAACTGGATGGGGTCGCCCGGCTGTAGATTCGCGGCGTTATCAAACGCCTGTCCGGGCGTGAGCCAACCCGTCAGGTTAGCCATGAGGATCGGGAAGGCCACTTGCAGGGGCAGATCAGAATCGTGCAGATCAAAGGTGATCAATGCCAGCCGGTGCTGTCCGCGCTCCCCCACCAGGATCAAAGGTCCGCCTACGCTTTCGACCAGCGTCTGCAGGCCTGGTGTGGTCACCTGCTGCGCCTGGCGGATGTTCACGCTGCCCCAATCCACAAATTGCAGCAGTGGACTATCGGTCACGCGAATGGTTGTGGTGTCGGAGAATGCGCCCGTCACCGTAAATAAATCAGGGACGCTGCCAGGGGGATGCAGCACTAATATGTCGGCGGCGGGCAGTGGATCAGGCAGCGGTACACCATCGTACACATACAGGTCGAACGGTTGGTCATTGGTCGTCGGTTCGCTGTCCGGACTGGTTTTGAAGGCATCAATGCCCGGCAGCACCGCGTAAATCTGTTCCAGAAACAGGTTGCCCGGGGTGACGAGCAGGGTGCGGTTGCGCACCCCGCCCTGATGGACAGCCCAGGCGGTATCATCCAGGGCAAGATAATCCTGCTCGTTGTCGCTGAGATGCGTTTCAATGGCGCTGACGTTTGCCGGCAGCGGCCAGGTGAGGTTAGCGGATTCGCCAGCAGGAATTGTCACGCGGCGCGAATCGTGCAAAACACCATCCAGACGCAGGCTAACCAGTGCTGATTGCTGGCTGGCGCTGTGGTTCGTCACGCTGGCGAAGAGTTCTGTCCCCTCCGGCCCGTCGCGGGTGGCCAGGGCGCTCAGGCTGAGGTTGTCTCCCTGTTCACCGATGGCGACGTAGATAGTTTCTGCCGGCATGGCCGGCAAATTCGACGGCACGCCCCCATCAGACACCACCACAATGCGCGCGTCGCGGAATCCCTGCGCCGCGCCCGTGGCCAGCGCTGCTGCCGCCGCCCAGTCACCTTCTCCCTGCTCCACCTGCGCTGTGGCTAACGCTCTTCGCAGCGCCGTCCGGTCGCCCGTGGGGGGGGTGAGTACCAGCGGCGTACGCCCCACCAGGATAATGGTCATCTGGTCTGCGCCGCTGAGGCCATTGATCAGGTCTTCCACTTTGGCTTGCGCCGCAGAAAAACGGTTTGGCGTCACATCGGTGGCTTGCATGGAAGCGGAACCGTCCAACAAGACGACTACGCTGCCGCTAATAATTGCCGGCACGGGAATAAAAGGGCGCGCCAGCGCAACGACTAGAGCGGCCAGAATCAACAATTGCAAAATGAGGAGCAAATTCCGCCGCAGTTTTTGCCAGGGGGCGTTGGCTTCGCGGTCGCGCAGCAGCTTTTGCCACAGCAGTGTACTGCTAACCATCATCTCCTGCCGCCGCAGCCGCAGCATATACATCAGGACGATTGGCCCGGCCAGCAGCCCCAGCAGCAGGAATAAGGGAGCGAGGAACGACATGTTACTTGACGACGCCCTGCAACCGCAGCGTTTGCAGCACTAACCTGTCCCAGGGGATGCCGGTGGTAACCGGAATGTAATGGATCTGGCGGCGGGCGCAGGTAGCCGCAATTTCGCTGCGCCACGCTTCCAGGCGGCGGCGATAAATGTTGATCATGCCTACGTCCAGCGTGATCTCCGCATCGGCGCCTGTTTCCACGTCCACCAGTTTGACATCGCCGGCCAGCGGCGGCTCCACCTCATCCGGGCTGAGAATATGGATCAGGCCAACTTCATAACCGCGGGCCTGCAACGCCACCACCCCTTCTTCATAGCCAGCAGGAGAAAGCAAGTCGCTGCACAGAAACAGCAGACCGGGGCGGCGGGCGCGCAGGGCGTAATGCTTGAGGGAGAGATTGAGGTCGGTGATGCCGCTACCCTGACCTGTTTCCAGGAATTGCAGCAGCCGCAGTGACTGCTGCTGGCCGCGATAGGGTCCCCAGGCCAGATTGCCCCCGCTGCGCAGCAGCGTGACAGTCAGCAAGTCGCCCCCAGACAGGGCGATGTGACCCAGGGCGGCGGCCAGGCGCAGGGCATAGCGCAGCTTTTGCACCGCCTCATTTTCCGGCCAGACCATGCTGCCGCTGGCATCCACCACCAGGTGGACTGACAGGTCTTCTTCTTCCTCCAGCAGTTTAATAAAGGGACGTTCCAGGCGCGCATAGACGTTCCAGTCCAGACGGCGCAGGTCGTCGCCGGGCGTGTAACTGCGGTAGTCGGCAAATTCAATGGAGCTGCCCCGTTTGCTGCTGCGCCGGTCCCCTTTCATGACGCCTACGCGCACGCGGTTAGCTACCAGGGTCAATTGCTCCAATTTACGCAGGTTGGCTTCGTCAAACAGCATAGGCAGGCGTTCAGGTTGCGCCCAGATAGGGAGAGAGTTGGACCAGCAGCAGCAGTTGGAACAGGCGCACAATCAGGGCGGCTTTCGCCGTGCCGCTCACGTCGGGCTGCCGCAGCGGTTTTATCAGGTCGTCAATCAGGCGGAGTCTTTCGGCAGCGTCTATTTCCGGCTTCATTTGGGTGGAGAACGCCCACAATGCCTCGTGCAATGTCCAGGCCGCCGCTTGATATTCGGCGCGCAGCTCCTCTTCCCACGCTTTGACGTATTGGCGGGCTGCCAGCACCATCAGCCCCTCGCCCACGCCGCCAAT
>CAZDSN010000564.1:0-3309 GCA_964507675.1 uncultured Ardenticatenaceae bacterium
CAGCACGGGTTGTTTGAGCGCGGGTGTGCCGGCATTCTGGCTCACCCGCACCCAGTTGCAACGACAGGCCTGGACCTACCTGGAAAACAGCCACCAGGCGACTGTCTTGCTGCTGCAAGCCGAACAAAACCGGCTGCTGGACCAGACCCGCTTGTTGACTGAACGCCCCACCCTGCAGCGGCTGGTGCAGGAACAACCGTCCCCGGAACTGCCCGCTTATCTGCAGTTGTTCAGCCAGCGCAGCCATCTGGATATTCTGGAATTGTGCGACGCGGCAGGCAGCCACCTGGCAGGCAGCGTAAACGTCAACTGCACCGGCCTGGTTCCTACTGGTTTTGTCCTGTTAGACAACCAGCCAGCCATTCTGGTCAGTCTGCCCGTGGCTGCAGAAGCCACAACGCAGCCACTGGGGACGATCATTGCCGGCATCTGGCTCAATGACGCCCTGCTGCAGCAGTTAGCCGCCCGTACGGGCAGCCAGTACAGCTTGCTGGGAATGGATGGTCGCCGCCTGGCCAGTAGTTCGCCCGGGTTAATGACCCCCACGCTGGTCAAAGAAGCGGCGGACGAAGGCGCTCTCCACGCCGGGCGCATTATGCACACCGCCACCCAACATTACTACATTACCGCCAGCCCGCTTGAAGACGACACAGGTCAGCCCACTTTGTCCGTGGAAGTAGCCCTGGCCGTGGACGATCTGCTGCAAACCGAACGGCAGGCGCTAACCGTGTTGGCCGCCAGCACAGGCATTGTGGCCCTGTTGGGCGTTGTGCTGAGCATCTGGTACGTGCGCCAACTGAACGCTCCCTTGCAGCAGTTGACGCAGGTGGCCGACCGCATCAGTCAAGGCGATCTGGTGACCTCGATTCCCGTTCCTGGCGGGCCGGTGGAAGTGGCCACCCTGGCTAACGCCTTGCGCCAGAGCCAGGCCAGTATGCTCAAGGCGCTGGCCGAGCGGGCCCAGGCGCGCGACTGGCTGGATAACCTGATCCAATCCGTTGTGGAGGGCGTGGTTACTTTTGACACACGCGGACGCATCACCTTTCTCAGCCAGGGGGCGGAGAAGCTGACCGGCTGGCGACAAGATGAGATCGTTGGTCGCCCCATTAACATGTTGTTTCCGGCGGCAGTGGGGGTAAACGAACCGTTCATTGATTTGCTGCCGCCCCCTGGTGGCAAGAGCCAGATTGAAACACGCACGCGCGCGGGCAAACCCATCGTCTTTGCGGTCACTGGCGCGCGCCTGGTGCCGCCAGATGGCGATACGCCTCAGGTGGCGCTGGTGCTGCGCGATGTCACCGAAGAAGAAGCGCGCCGCCATCTGACGTCTTATTTCCTGGCTAACATTTCGCACGAATTCCGCACCCCGTTGAGCACGCTCAACGCTTCGATTGAGCTGCTGCTAGACGAAGTGGAGAACCTCTCCGCCGCGGAGATGCGCCAACTGCTACAGCCAACTTACCTGAGCTTGTTGGGGCTGCAAACCTTGATTGATAATTTACTGGAAAGCGGTTCGATTGAAGCGGGCCGGTTTGCCCTGCGGCGGCGGAAGGTACAGTTGGACAAAGTTATCAACGATGCCTTGCATGTGGTACAGCCTTTGTTGGAGCGCCGCCGCCACACATTTTCGCTGCTGGCGCCGTCGCAGCTTCCCGAAATTGAGGCCGACCCCACCCGTTTGATGCAGGCGTTAATCAACCTGCTGACGAATGCCGCCAAATACAGCCCGATAGGCCAACCAATTGAAATGCAGGTGACGCAAACGGGAGACCAACTGCGGGTAGCGGTGGCGGACCGTGGTCCCGGCATCCCGGCAGCGGAACGGGCGAATTTGTTCCGCCGTTTCGTGCGCCTGGATGCCCAGGCAGGCGAGCAGTATGGGATTGGTCTGGGGCTTTACGTGGTTAAGAAAACGATTGACGCGCATGGCGGCAGCGTAGGCGTCGCCGAACGGCCAGGTGGCGGCTCCCTCTTCTGGTTTGAGCTGCCCTTGCAGCCAAAGGAAACCGATGGGATGTAGATGGCAGGGCGCGATCTGAGGTATTCGCTGGCGCGCCAGGCGGTGGTTTAACGACTGTTCTTCCAAACAGGCTGTGGGGGGATGGCCGGGACGTAGTTGGGGTCGCGCCAGGGGGTGAACTTCATTACCACTCGCGCCACCTGCCACCCCAGGCGCACTAACCACGGGTACTTCATCAGGTAAGCCAGTCGCGCCAGCCTGACGCGGGTAACCAACTGCCTGACCAGGGGATCGGCCAGAAGCTGGCGGCGGTAGCCAGCAAAGGAAAAGTCCTGGCGGGCGAATGCCTCAGCTACGGCGGTCGCGGTCACGCGGCCATACCCCAGGGCAAAGGAGATGCCTTCCCCCATTAACGGGTCAGCGCCGGCAGCATCGCCTGTCAGCAGGATGCGCGGCATGGCGAAGCGGCCATCTTTGTCAAACCAGCGAATCGGATGCCCCTTGAGGGGGTAGTCTTCCAGGCACCGCCCCCGCGCCGCCATTGAATCCCGCAGCATCTGTTTCAAATCCGCTTTGGGTCGTTCCGGGCGGGCGCGGCTGTCAAACACGCCCCGATTCATCATAGGCTGGCCGTTGACCAGGCTGGGGAAGTCCCAATAATACCCTTGCAGGCCATCGGTCATGGAGGTGAAATCAAACACAGCCACCTGGTCGCGGAATTCAGGCTGCTGCTGCGGGTCTTCGGGCGTCAGCACTTCCAGCAGGCGGGCCACGCGCGATTCATCGTCCCACTTGAGCTTGCGCCGCACCAGGCTGCGCGAGCCGTCAGCGGCTACCACAACCTGCGCCCGGAAGACGGCTTTGTCCGTGATGACTTCGACGTAATCATCATGGGGGATCACATCTACAACGGCTTCTCCCTGGCGCACGGTAATGCCCCACTGCTGCCCGGTCTGCATGAGCCAATGGTCGAACTCGTCGCGGCGGACGATACGAAAGACGGGGTTGCCATGGAAGGAGTAAGTTTTGTCTTGGTAAGTGAGACGAACTTCGTGAATCTCAAAGTTTGGCACGCCAACCGGCAGGCCGATTTCCGCCAGGACGTTTTGCCCCAGGTGGGTGATGCCGCCGCCGCACAGCTTTTCGCGGGGGTGAACGGCTTTATCTACCACCAACAGGCGGCTGGCCCAGGCCGGGTCCCTTTTGACGAGGTGCAGGGCGGTGGACATACCGGACGGTACGGAGCCAACGATGAGCACGTCAATAGGAATGGGCTGGGTCTTAGCGTGTTCCTCATCTCTCGTTGAGAATCGGGATTTCTCTGAGAAACCCCGTTTATTTGTTATTTC
>CAZDSN010000565.1:0-3306 GCA_964507675.1 uncultured Ardenticatenaceae bacterium
CGGGGGCGGGGAACGTGACGCCCTTATCCGCCGAACGACCCAAGCAGGATAAGAATAGGGCGCAGGAGAAGGCAGCGCTGCCTTATTCGTGGACGCCTTATACCGTGATGCGGCAGGCTGTGCCGCATGGCGTGGCGCGACTGGCCTGCGATCCGGCGCAGGCGGCGGAAGCGGCAGTATGGCGCAAGGGGGATAGCCTGGCGGACGTGGTGTTGCCGGCATCTGTCGCCGCCGATCCGTTAGCTGGCTATGACATTCAATGGTATCGTCATATTTGTGTGGCTGGCGCGGGAGGGGTGGGGATTGCCGGCAATATGTTCGTCCCTGTCACCAATGATCCCAACCAGACCTTTCCCGTGATTATTTTTGCCAATAGTTGGGTGTTGGACGAATACGAATACTTTTTCCAGGCGCGCGAATTTGCACAAGAAGGCTTCATCGTTTACAGTTACAGCGCCCGCGGTTGGGGTAATTCCGGCGGCTTAATTGGCGTGGCCGGGCCGGACGACATGGTGGATGTATCCGCCAATATTGATTGGATTCTGGCCCATGCACCGGCCAAGCCCGATCAGATCGGCATGAGCGGCGTCTCCTACGGCGGCGGCATGGCCTTGTTTGCCGCTGCGCACGACAGCCGCATTAAGACGGTGGTGGCCATGAGCAGTTGGAGCGACCTGCGCCAGAGCCTGTTTGGCGGCGACACGCCCCGCTCTGTTTGGGGCGGCATTCTGGTAGCTACGGGCAAATTTTTTGGCAACCTGGACCCGGTCGTCGAGGAGTATTACCACAACCTGCTCGGCTACACCAACATAGAGGAAACGTTGGCCTGGGCAATGGCCCATTCCCCAGTTTCGGTGATAGACGACATCCAGGTGCCTGTTTACATCATGCAAAATATGGGGGACGAACTGTTCCAACCCACGTCGCTGCTGCACTTTTATGAGCAGTTGAGTGGGCCAGACCCGTATTTCAAGAAACTGGACATCAACCTCGGCATTCACGCCACGGCAGAACTGCCGGGGCTGACGGGATTGTCCAGCGACCTGTGGAACTGGGCGCACGATTGGTTTCGTTATTGGCTGCAAGGGGAAGATACAGGCATCATAAACCAGCCACCCGTCCATATTCGCCTGAAAAACGAGGAGACTACGGTGACGCTGGCGCAGTGGCCCAGCCCGACTGTGGCTAACCGCACCTTGTACTTGAACTCGAGGCAGGGCTTTTCCGGTAGCCTGACAGACACGCCGCAGTACGATGCCGATACGGACACTATCCACACACCAGAGTTGTTTGTGTCCGGGGCGACGACGGGCATTCCCATCATCACGCCGCTGCTGGAGCAGCACACCTTTTTCGAGATAGTCGCCTGGATTCCCTTGATCCGCCGCGATCTGGCTACAGTTTATGAATCGGATCCGCTGTCAGCGGACATGACGATTGTGGGCATCCCTACAGTGGAATTATGGGTGACGCCCCAACTGGAGCAGGCGCAGTTGATTGCCCACCTGTACGACATGGATGGTTTGGGGTTTGGCACGCTTATCACGCATGGCCCCATGACGCTGCACGAGGCCACACCGGGCCAGCCGGTGCGGGTGACGTTTGAGATGGTGGCAGTGGGGTATCAGATGGAAGCGGGGCACCGGCTGGTGCTGGCGATTGACACGGAAGACACCCAGTATGGCAAGCCCACGGATGCGGACTATGACGTGACCTTCCATTACGACGAAGCCACACCGCCGTTGATTACGGTGCCTTATTTAGTGGGGAGTGGGCAGTAGTAAGCAGTGGTCAGTGGACAGTGTCAGTGGCGTGGGTGGGGGGAGTCGTCTGTTTGTTGCCAGCGATAGGCGTAGGCTTCAATGAGGGTGACTGCCCGCGCTACGCCGTCTTCGGTTTGAATCTGGCGGCCTAAGTGGCGGGCGCGGTCTTGCATGACGGGATCGGTGACGGCGGCGCGAATGCCGGCAGCCAGCGCCGCCGCCGTTACTTTCTTCTTGGGAATGGGCGCCGGCCCGACGCCCAACCGCCGCACCTGTTGGCCCCAAAACGGTTGGTCGGCAAAGTGGGGAATGATGAGCGAGGGAATGCCGGCGCGCAAGCCGGCCCCGGTTGTGCCTGCCCCCCCATGATGCACCACTGCCGCCATTTGCGGAAACAGCCAGTCGTGCGGGACGTTATCTACCATTACGACCGTTTCTGGCAGGTCGCCATGCGCCAGCCCTCCCCAGCCACGCAGCAAAATACCCCGCTGCCCGGTCTCTGCCAGCGCGTCCAGCGCCGCCCTGGTCATGGCGACCGCATCGCGGCTGCCCACGCTGCCAAAGCCGATGTAAATGGGCGGCGGCCCGGCAGCCAGAAACTGGCACAATTCGCGCGGCGGCTGCCACGCCTGGGCCGGCGGCAGCCACCAGTAGCCGGTTACCTGGATCATGTTTGGGTCCCAATCGGGCGGCGGCGGCAGCACGTGCCGGCTGTATCCCATCAGCATGGGGTGGCGTTCGCGTACGGCCTGGCGAAACGGGCCGGCAGCCGGCCATGGCGGCAGGTCGAGCAGTTCCTGCCGCACCTCGTTGAACAGCCCGCGCATCACCTGCCAGAATACCTGCCTGATAGCCAGATGCGTCAGCCGGTTGAACCAGCCGTTATGGAAAGGCAGCGGCGGAATCAGCGAACTGGGAAACTCCCGCGTCGGCAGGCCCAGCGGCTGCAAATACCCTTGCACATAGGGAATGCGCCGCTTTTCGCTGAAGGCTGCGCCTACAAAGGCGCCTGGCCCACCTGTCAGCAGCAGGTCGGCGTCCTGGCTGGCCTGCCAGCAGTCCAGCGCTATCTGCCGCGCCTCAGCCCGCACTTCGCGTTTCATGTCGCGGAAAAGGCGGAGCGGGCCAGGAATCTCTTCCGGCGCCCGCCCGTTGGTTCCCTGCATAAAGCGTTGAATGTCGCCGCTGACCGGAGCATAAGCCAGGCCATGTTCCGTGACCAGCGGTTGGAAAGCGCGATCGGTGGCTACGCAAACGTCATGACCGGCCCGGCGCAGTCCCACGCCCAGGGCCACGAAAGGCTGCACGTCCCCCCGCGAACCAAAGCAGAGAATGGTTATGAACATATACGACCGTCTATATGATCGTCTATATGACCGTCATCGTTTCCGCAGCGCCCAGATCCAACCCAGCAGCGTTAGCACAAAGAGAGGATAGGCGAAGAAGGGCAGGGGAGAGGCTGTGGGTAGCAGTTGGTTTCCGAGGAAGATCTGGACGGCTACAATGACAAATAACAGGGCTGCGATGATGCCTGTGAGACGAA
>CAZDSN010000566.1:0-3273 GCA_964507675.1 uncultured Ardenticatenaceae bacterium
TGGGGGATGGGGGTCAGCCCTTGGGGATGCCTTCACCCCCGTTTACCGAACCATTTTCTTAAACTTCAATAGGGGGAGGCTCAGGGTGGGGGTCTATTCTGTAATCAACCCTTCTTGCACCAGAAACTCCCGCGCCACGTCCGCCGGTTCGCGCCCGTTGCCCGAAACCTCATTATTCAGCCGCTGCATCGTTTCATTCGTCAGCAGCGGAGCCGCAGCGTTTAATATATCGGCAATGTCTGGATTCTCATCCAACGCCGCCTGCCGGATGACGGGCGCCACCTGATAAGGCGGGTATAACCCCTTATCATCCACCAGCGACAACAAATCATAAGCCGCCAGTTCCCCATCCGTGCCAAAAGCCACCACCACATCCGCTTCCCCATTCAGCAGCGCCTGATAGCGCAGCCCCGGATCCACCGACAGGAAGTTGGCAAACTCAAAATCTCCATACACCTTTTTCAGCCCTGGAATCCCATCTTCCCGTTCCGCGAATTCCGGCGGGCCAATCAACACCAGTTCGCTGGCATGGGCCGCCATGTCCGAGAAAGTCGTGATGCCCAACTCCGCCGCCCGCGCTTTGGTCATTGCCAGCGCCTGCGTGTTATTCATCGGCGCCGGGTCCAGCCACACCAGTTGAAACTGGCTGGCGTACTCTGCCTTCACCGTATCAAACACCGCCTGCGGATCGCTCATCACCGGCAGCTTCAACACCGTTAGCAGCCCCGTACCCGTATACTCCGGGTACACGTCAATTTCCCCACTCACCAGCGCCGCCTGCGTCACCGGCGTGCCGCCCAGGTTGAGCTTCCGCTCCACCGTATAGCCGGCATCTTCCAACAACAAAGCATACATCTCCCCCAAAATAAACTGCTCCGTGAAATCCTTCGACGCCACCGTGATGCTCCCCTTCGCCCCCCCGCCGCACGCTGCCAGGATCAGGGAGAGAGCTACAATAATAATGAGCAAGAGGCTGGTTTTCTTACTGTAATGGTTCATGCGTTTCTCCTTACATGCATAAATCTCAACAGGCCGCGTCTGAGAATAACGAGCTTTGGCCCGTCTATTGTTTCAGGCTGGAAATCCTTTCCCAGCTGTGCCATTATAGTCAACGTTGTCTACAGTTTCCACCCCGGCCGCCGCCAACACTTCCCGAATTTCACGTACATAAACCAATTTCACCTTTTCACGCATGTAGTCTGGCAAATAACGCACATCTTGCTCGTTCTCGGCTGGCAGAATCACCGTTTGAATACCAGCATCAATTGCCGCCAACAATTTGGCTTGAATGCCCCCAACCGCCAGCACCTTACCCATGATCGTGATCTCCCCAGTCATAGCAATGTTATGCCGGATGGGTAACCCCTTCAAAGCCGACACAATACCCGTCACAATTGTCACCCCAGCCGAAGGCCCTTCTTTAGGCATGGCCATCATCGTTGCCAGAACAGCCACATCCAGGTTTTCGTACCAGTCAGCGGAAATGCCTAACTCCTTGTAATGGGCGCGAATATATTGCGCTGCCGCCTCAATAGATTCGCGCATCACGCGCTGGATAGAGCCAAGCGGCGTGATACGACCATGCCCTTTGGTTACCTGCATCTCGAAGCGCAAAATAATGCCTTGTTCGCCCGCCACCGCCAGTCCTGTGACTTCGCCCACTAGCGGCTTTGAGGGTAGCTCTATGCGCACCTTACGATCCCCTTCGGGTAGGGTGGGGCGAACTTCCTTGCCAGAAGAAACCATCCGCGCGGCAATCCTGATGGGATAGTATTCACCAGGAGCCATTAAGTGAAGCTGATTACGCACCCGCTGACGACCTTCAAGAGCCAATAACAACAACTCTTCCAACTGCGCATCGGTCACCTCACCATGGGGGTACATCAATTTGAGTAAGCCAGATAACGTCTTATGGATGGCCCGAACATCACGAGCGGTAATTCCCTGCGTCGCCCCGGTGGCGTCGAACAATTCAAAACGGTTCTTCACTTGAGCCAGCAGATCCACCCGGCGTAATTCATGCATGATCTCGCAGAAATAGTCGGTAATAAATCCGTAATCCTGGCTGGCTGATGCCGGCCCAATTTTAGGGATTTCCCAGCCAGGCAAATAGTAGTGAATACGGTCTATGAGGGCTTCTACCTGCAGGTAGCTGGGGAGTGGATCAAACAGGTGATAATACTTTTCATGGGGCAGTTTCCCCTGTACGTCCAGATTGCCCACGAACACGACCGATCCAAACGCCAGGATCTCTTTTTTGCCCCGGCTGAACTTGGCATCCTGCATGTACCCCTGCATGATACTGACCATAGCTCGAGGGTCAGTGAAATCGGTATGAGCGATTTCGTCGAAAACGACTGCGTCGCGGGTGCCAACCAGACCGACCTGGCCTGTGTTCAAGTTGATAAACAGACCGGCCGGTGTCGCCTTGCCGCCGGAAAGAACGTTGGCATAGTAGGAGACATTGCGGAAAAGATAAGTCTTGCCTGTCTCTCGCGGCCCCAACTCAATCATGTTGTGGTTGTTTTCCACCAAAGGAATCGCCCGGCTGATGTATAGCAGCTTTTCCCGCCGGCTCATCCGCTCCGGATTCAACCCAAATGAATTCACCAGAATATTTAACCATGCTTCATCGTCAAACTGGCGGCGTTTCCGAACGAATTCCTTCAGGTCAATATAGGCAATCTGGAAGGGGGTGAACTCGAGGACGCGAAATGGCCGTATTTTGCCATCCACCACATTCGTTTCATCGTAAGTCAGTCGAATCGTGCCCCACATGCCGCCGGCCAGCAGCATGGGATACTGTTTGACCAGGTTCTCATCTACAACGACAAAACGTTCGTTAATGGCCCCAATCGTGCCCCAGTACCGGTCTTCTGTTTCCACCAATCGGGTTTCCAGGCTGGCGATCACCGTGTGGTCCCGGTTTTCACGGATATAATGACGGATGCGTTCCGCCTCAGCCCCATGCACAAAGTTGTCCTGCAGACGGCGCTGCACTTGGGCAAAATCCTCGTCGAAGGTCTCTTCGCTGCAATAGTTATCAATCAAGTATTCCAGCACATAGCGCGGAAATTCATCCATGCCGGTATTAGTTGTCAAGCGCTTGTTGACCACCTTACCGGCAAATAACTCTCTGAAACGCACATCCATTGATTCATTCCTTAACAAAGGGCTTACGCACCGCTACAGAGACTACAAAAGTCTGGAAGACTTTTGTAGTCTGGTAACTTCGCAGCTCCTGATTAATTGTCCGTTCTTACTGTCACATAC
>CAZDSN010000567.1:0-3270 GCA_964507675.1 uncultured Ardenticatenaceae bacterium
TTGGCTTTGGCGGCGTCAAACGCATTCCCCCAGGGATACAACCGGTTATCCGGATACCGCGCCGCCGCTTCCCACTCATATTCGTGCGGCAGCGTCACCGCATACCCCAACTGATGGCTCAACCAGCGGCAAAAAGCCACCGCCTGGTACCAGCTAACGGTTTCGCGGGGATGGTTGGCAAACGGGCCAAAAGAGGAAGCGCCTACCCGGCGTTCCTGTTCTGGCATCCCCGCCCACCAACGCGCGTTGGCAAAGTCCGGCGCGGTCACAAAGCAGTCAAATTGAACGCAGGTGACCGGATAACGAGCCAGGCGATACGGGTAGGGAATCGTCACCGTCCGCCTGTCAAAGCTGTGGTAAGCCTCTTTATCGCTGCCGATGGTGTACTTGCCTGCCGGCACCGCTTCCCCCCAGGCAATGTCCGGTATCCTCATTCCCTCGCGCAGCAGAAAACCCACGCCGGGCCGGTTGTCCAGCGGCGAGCCATCTGCCAGCGTCACCCGCCCCAGGGCGCGGCCCACGGCGGCGCGGGCGCGGGCATGCGGGTCGCGCTGCAAGTCCGTTAGCCGCGGCAGCCACAGGTCCCGCAGGCGCAGCTTCGTTGCGTCGGGCGTGTGCGCTCCGCTTTCTACCACACAGCGGGCCGTTACCTCTGGGTTGGCGTCCGCTGCCCACCGCAGCACGGGCGTGCAGTCGTTGCTGTACAGGCCCGCCAGCAGGATAACGGCTTCTTCCCAGTTGGTGGGTTCCCACCAGCGGTCAGCCTGCCAGATATCGGCGGCGCGTAGGGCGGGCGTCTCGCCCGCCGCCGCAAAAATGCGGGATCGCATGGCGCGAGCCACAAAATACTCCTGCAACAACTGGTGGGCAAAGCGCGCCGCCGCCCCCAGCGCCAGCAGGTTGGCGCTGGCCGCCTGGTAGCGCTGCCGCTCGTCCAGGATGGCGGCGACGGCCGCCAGCGGCAGGGCAGTTAACGCTCCTCCGTCGGGTTGGCGGCGGTCCGCCGCCGACCGCCGCTGCATCTCGTAGGCCAGTTCCATTAACCCGGCCAGCAGCGCGCTTCCCGCCGGCTGATAAATAACCTGCCCCGTCTTCTCGTCTCTTGTCCCCAGCCTTTCCCGCACCAGCAAAGTGGCCACAAAGCGGTCAAATAGCTGCCCCCGGTTTGCCGGCAAGGCGCGCTCATACGCCTGGTAGACGTCGAGCAGCATAAAGAGCATGTACGGGTTGGTGGCCAGCAGCAGCAGGCTGGCCGGGCGGGCGCGCTCTTTAAGCCATGCCTCCCAATAGTCATTTCTATCTCCCCACCACCCCCACGTCAGGCCATCCGGCAGTTGGTCATCCAGCCAAAAGGCGCGGAACGGGTGGGCCAGCTTTGCCCCAACTTCCGCCCTAAACTGACGATAAGTGTCCTGCGCCGCCCTGCCGGCCAACTGCCAGAACAGGTCGGCGGCGGCCGCCGGACCATAACCGGGCAGGCTGTCCAGGTAGTTGTGGATAAACTCTTGCACGCGCACGGCGTCCAACGGGGCCACCGTCACCCGGTCTAAATGCAAGTCGCGCTCAGGCGGGTAATCCTGCTCGCGGCAGCTTACCCAGGCCATCAGGTCAGGATGCTGCCCCAGGAAGCGGCGCACCTGCCCGTATTTGTCCGCCTGCTGGGCGGACGGGATTTCATTGAGGCCGTCCAGCAGCAGCGCGACGCGGCCGGCGGCCAGACGCGCCGCCAATCCCTGGTCTAATTCGCCCACGCTGCGGCGCAAGAAGTCGGCAAAGGATTCGGCAGCGTCGGTCCACAAGCCCAGGCGCACCATCAAGGGCACGGGGGCGGCGGGGTCGGTCAGGGCCGTCTCGATCAGGTCGGCAGCCAGTTTATAGAAGGTGGTGGTTTTGCCAGAACCAGGATCGCCCAACAGCACGGCGCGGCGAATGGCCTTGAGTTCGGCCACGGCGTCCTCAAAGCGGCGCTGCGCAACCGCCGGCGGTTGCTCCTGCCGCCAGGGAGCGTGGCGGAACTCCTGCCGCGCCACCACCGGGTTAAGCCGCAGCCGGCCGCTGGCCGCGCGCTGCACCGCCGATTGGCCGCTGAGGCGGGTGTATTGGGCCACGTGCTGCAGTTCGGCCAGCTTGAGGCGGTCCATGTAGACCAGTTCCGCCGCCCGTTCCACCAATTCCGGCGACATAACCGGCCAACCTGCCGGCAGCGGCTCGGCCGGCGGCAGCGGCAGTTGGGCTAACAAGACGCGGAAAGCGTCGTCGGTCGGGCCGTCCAGAGAGATAACGGCCCGCGGCGGAACCAGTAAGGGGGGCGCCGGGGCGTCGTTCAAGCGGAGCAGCAAAATGGGCTTGCGCTTTTCGGCGGCGACCAGCAGCTCCAGACGCACCCAGCGATCTTCCCAGGTGTGCGGCCCCACCAGCAAGATGAGGGCGTAGGAGTTGTTTAGTCCAGCGGCGGTAGCCGCCAGCCAGGCGTCGCTGCCTTTGTCCGGCGGCCGCTCCGTCCAGCAGACGTGGCCGTACCAGGCCAGGCTGTGTTGTAGTTGAGCGGCTAAGGTATTCTCGGCGGCGGCGCAGCTAAGGAAGAGGGTGGGGCGGTGGGCGGTGTAGGCGGCCGGCGCGGCGCGTAAAGCGGGTGTGGGCGGCGGCGCGGCCTGGCGGATGGCCTGGCAAAGCCGGCGCAGGTCGGCCAGCAGTTGCTCGATTTCTGCCTCATAGTTGCCGCCGTAATGGCGCAGCAGCACCGGACGAAGCGGCTCCAACAGGACGCAGTCATGGTCGAACACGGTTTGGAAGAAATGGGCGCAGAAAGGGGCGGGCGCGCCGTGGAGGTCTATCTGGCGCAGGAACCAGCTATCGGAGGTGAGGTAGGCGTCGTGCAGGAAAGCCTTCCGGTCGTTCTCGGACCAGACCAGGGGGAAAAGCAGGCCGGCGGCGCGGTGGATGAGTGGTATGGCGTTATCTGGTATGACGACCATGGCGATGGTTTCCTTGCCAGGGATAATACCAGAGATTGAACGTTGGTTACAATAATCTCATGGTAGTGTCTTGTCAAACCTGATTTGATAGGTTGAGGAGCAGGGCATCCTCAGATGCCCGCCCGTTCGCATCTGAGGATGCGAACTCCTCATTTGATGCCTGACGCGACAGCAGGTTTCCATCTCGCTGCTGATTGAAATCAGCGGCTACATTGCTCAGGCCACCAGCGCCAGCGGCAAAAAAAGTGTGTGTCATCCCGCGCGATTGTGTTATTATTGTGAAAATCGGTTCGAT
>CAZDSN010000568.1:0-3267 GCA_964507675.1 uncultured Ardenticatenaceae bacterium
CCCCCTTCCCCCTCGGGGGAAGGGGGTTGGGGGATAGGGGGCTTCTCTTACATGAGTTTCCACACAACCAGCATCTGCGCTGGCGTTCTGACCTCAGGCGCATTTTCGTGAAAATTAGTGTAATTCGTGGCAAAATGCTCAGGCAGAGGTCCCTGAGGCAGAGGTCTCTGAGACCGGGGCCGCCTCCGCCGTTGTTCCCGGCGGCGCAAAACCGATTTCCAGCAATCCATCTACCAGTTGTCCACCTGTGGCCCGGCGCTTGGCCAGCACCATGGGTAGAATCATCTCCCGTTTGAAATTCCCCACCGTGATAAACAACTCGTCCCCCCGTTTGCGCAGCTTCACGTCACTGCCCGTCACAAACGGCAGCGCCAGGCGCAGCGTGCAGGAACCATCGGAATATTCCTCTACCTCCTGCAGTTGCCCTTTGTAAAAAATCTGGCACGGGTCTTGACCCAGGAAACAATCGTACGCCAACCGGCTCAACGCCGGCAATCCCACCACCTCTTCCGCATAATAAGGTACCTGCCACAACGGCAGCGGCGCGAAATTAGCCTCAATCATCTCCAGATATTTGGCCTGGATTTCCCGCTGTTTGCGGTAAAACTCACCGCCGTCGTCGCTGGGCGGCAGCACGCGGTTGATGATTACGCTGTCTACCGGGTAGCCAAACAAACCCAGGTAACTGACCGCCCGCTCTGCTTCCCGCACCACCATCTTCTCCGGCTGCACCACCACCCGATAACTGGTGATGGCCGGATTACTCAAGGTCGTGCGCAGCGCCCCCGTAGCTTCGTCCAACCGCCGCACCGATTCTATTAACTCCGCCGGCCCTTTTAACAGGAACCCCGTCAAAGGTTTCAACGCCCGGATCGCTCCCTGTTCAAACTTGGACAAATGCCCCACGTACCAGCGGAAAGTATCTGGCATGGTCAGCAGGCGGATCGTTTCCCCCGTGGGGGCGGCGTCAATGATCACCCGGTCGAAATTGCGCTCCCGCGCCTGCTTATCAATGTGCAGCAGGCTGACAATCTCGTCCATGCCGGGAAAGGCGGAGAGTTCGTCCGCCACCACCCGATTCAGGCCAGCCCCGCGTACATTCTTGGCCACAAACCCTTGCAGCACATCCCAATAGTTATAAATGTCCGCCACCACGCTGATTTCTTGCGCCCACAGATTGTCCGCTACTTGCAGCGGATTGGCGCCCAGGGGTATATCCAGCGAGTCGGCCAGGCTGTGAGCAATGTCCGTGCTGGCTACCAGCGTCTTGTACCCCAACTCCGCGCTGCGCAGCGCCGTCGCCGCCGCCACCGTCGTCTTCCCTACTCCCCCTTTGCCCAAATACAATATAATTCGCATGAAATTCTCCGCAACATAAGGCGGGTTGGCCACCCGCCCATTGAGTTCCCAACGCAACCTGAATTCAACCGATCATTCTTACACTACGCATGGCCGCCAAAAGCGTTGCGGCAAAATGACAGCCGCGCCGCCCGATTAGACTCCGCGTCAAAATTGCCTTACGCAAGCCCGTTGTATTGCCAAACCGCGCATGAATGCCCCTCCCTTATGACAAAACCCAGAGGATTGGCAAAGAATTAAAGCTGGGCGAGTTCAACCATAAAGGCAAGGCCATTCAACGTCACAACCATGTGATTCAACACATCCCGCCCGATAATGACATCGTCATTGAAGCGATTGCCAACAACTTCTATAGCGGTCTGAGCGTAGGGACCCACACTTACAGAAACAGCGTAAATATCAACGGGGTGACGCACATCAGCACTGCCAACCATATAGCGCCTATCCACCACTTTTGCCTCCAGGCGGCGCAAATGCCTAACCGGAATCATGGTAGCATCCGCGCCAGAATCCACCACGCCTCTTAAGCGTCAGCCGGTTGTTCAGGTTGCCGCCCGCTGCGCCTACCTCTATTTCCACCACAGGCAGCGCTGGTCCGTGATAGGCTGTATCGTATTCGTAGGTATAGACCATCATACCCTGGTCGCAAAACGAGGGGAGCGAAAATGATAGACTGGCTCTGGTTCATTTTCTACCTGGCGGATCAATACAAATTCATCAGGATATTGCTGACAGACACGGCCAAATAACGAGGCAAACTCTTGTGCGTGACCCACGAGCTTACCCTGATAAATAGCCACATACTGGCCGGCAAATGCCTCCAAGAGTCCTGAGTGCATATTCAGATAAGCCGCGATCTCTTGCGCTATGGCTTTATCCGCTGCCAGATGTGACGGAACAGCCTGTTCTCCAGGCAAGACAATAGACTCAGCCAACACATCATGAACAGGCCGATCTGTTAATTCAGCCACTAACTGTGCCTGTTGATACAACTCATCGGAAATGGTCAATGTTACTTGCATGGTTACACTATCCAGACTCCGGCTTAACAAACCCGTGTTAATTCCTTACTCATGCCGTCAATTATACCACCATCCCCGCCGGCAGTCGCCAAAGCGTCAAGGCTCACCGCGCTGCCGCCCAAACAAACGCCGCTTGTCTCTTCTCCTGTCTTGGAGAGTTGTGTAATCTGGCGCAGCCGCAGCAGTGAAGCGCAGCCGTTCGTCCAGGTCGAAATACGGGAAAGACGTTGAGGGGAAAGCCCCCCTCAAGCTCCCCCCAGAGGGCAGAGGCTCCAGAGTCTCCAGAGCCCAGAGTCACCAGCGTCCAGAGTCAAATGGGGACAGCGCCAGACGAAAACCGCGGTACCTGTACTCGACATCCGGGCTGCGCCCGCGGCGCAACGGGCAGCGCGCGAAGGATTTGTCCCAATAATAAGCGCCGCCGCGCACCACGCGCCAGACATTATTGACTGCTTTCAAATCCTCTCGCCTGCCATCCAGGTGGTACGGGTACGCCTGCCAATGGCTGCGCGTCCACTCCCAGACGTTGCCGCTCATCTCCAGGCAGCCATAAGGCGTTTCCCCGCCAGGGAAGGCGCCCACGGCGCTGCTGTCGCCTATGCCGCTTTCTTCGGTATTGGCTTTGTTAGCGTCGAACTCATCGCCCCAGGGGTAGCGCCGCCACGGCAGTGGGTTCTGCACCAGTGGCAGCGCCCCCGCCGCCGGCTGGAAATCGGCGTCCACAAGGGCGCGCACATGCGCCGCCCCCGGCGCGGGTAGGCGCACACCGCCGCGCGCCGCTTTCTCCCACTCCACTTCCGAGGGCAGCGTCACGCGACAGCCTTTGGGCAGCCGCCCCCGCCACAATTCGTCCAGCCAGCGACAAAAAGCCAGCGCCTCATGCCAG
>CAZDSN010000569.1:0-2085 GCA_964507675.1 uncultured Ardenticatenaceae bacterium
CTCTCCGAAAAGCCCCCTTCCCCCTAAAGGGGGAAGGGGGTTGGGGGATGGGGGTTATGCCCCTGTTACCCAATTACTTTCTGAATCCTCAAGGAGGCTCAGGAACTGCATTCCTCCCAGGAACGAAGTTCCTCAAGCCGGAAGGACTATCTGAACGCTTACGATGCGAGAGGGATGAATATGCAAAACGCCATCACGGGTCAGGCAGCCAGAGACAGACAGCAGCGCAGCCGCGCCGGGGCTTTGTGGCTGATACAGGCGATTTCTGGGCTGCTGTTGGTACTGCTGCTGGGGCTGCACATGATAGCCCACCATTTTGTAGTGGAGGGCGGGCTGCGGAATTTCCAGGAAGTGCTGGCTTATGTCTCTAATCCCGTCATCTTCTTCCTGGAAGTGGTTTTCCTGGTGGTGGTGACAATGCACGCCATGTTAGGGCTGCGCGCCATTGTGCGCGACCTCCAGTTGAGCCCGGCAGCGGCGCGGGCGGCGGATTGGGTGTTGGCCCTGGTGGGGGCGGCAGCCCTGATTTATGGGATATGGCTGGCTGTGGCTATCCAGCAATTGTAAAGCAAGTCCAGGTGAGCGGGGCGGCAGCGTTGCATTGGGAGAGCGTGTGGGCTCCCTACGATGAAGCCACTTACCAGCAAGCATTGGCCTGGGTGGGACCAGACGACGTGGCGCTGGAGATTGGGGCGGGCGATTTGCGCCTGGCGCGGCGGCTGGCGGCACAGGCGCGGCAGGTATATGCCATTGAAATCGAAGCCGCGCTGCTGAACCACGCAAGCCATGACCAGGCGGACAATCTGCACGTTATCTGCCGGGATGCGCGCATGTACCCCTTCCCGACTGATGTGACGGTGGGGGTGTTGTTAATGCGACATTGCCGGCATTTTCATCTCTACGCCCAGAAATTAAAAGCAGCCGGCTGCCCTTACCTGATCACCAACGCCCGCTGGCGCATGGGCGTGGAACGGGTGGATTTGCGCCAGCCGCGCCAGGCTTTTGCCGCTATTCCCTATGGCTGGTATGCCTGTATTTGTGGGGCCACCGGGTTTATCCCTGGCCCGGCTGAGGCTCTCACCTGGGCCGATCTGGACATTATCCACGAGGTTTACGATTGTCCCCATTGCGCCGGGGTTGGCGTGACACCCTGACACGCGCCAGGATAGATAACAGAAAAAGGAACACATGGTCGGCATTGTAATCGTCTCCCACAGCGCCCACCTGGCCACAGGCGTTCAAGAACTGATTGAGCAAATGACACAAGGGCGCATCCGCGTCGCGGCTGCCGGCGGCATAGATGACCCGGAAAACCCCATCGGCACCGACCCCATGAAAGTAGTCGAGGCGATCCACGCCGTTTACGACGCGGCAGGGGTGGTAGTCTTGATGGACCTGGGCAGCGCTTTGTTGAGCGCAGACATGGCGCTGGAGTTCATTCCTCCTGATTGGCGCAACCAGGTACATCTATGCGAAGCGCCGCTGGTGGAAGGAGCGGTGGCTGCCGCCGTACAGGCCTCTGTAGGCGGCAGCCTCGCCCAGGTGATAGCCGAAGCCAGGGGGGCGCTGGCAGCCAAGATGCAGCAACTAGGGTATGCGGCCACCCCAGACGCAGCGGCGACGCTTGTCGCCATCGCGTCAGAGACAGGCGCACCGCCCACCCGTTTAGAACAGGCGTTTATCATTCGCAACGTTCTGGGGCTGCACGCCCGCCCGGCCGCGCAGTTTGTGACGGCGGCTAACCGCTTCGCTGCGGCGCTAATGGTGCAAAAAGACGGCCGCCAGGCTAATGCCAAGAGCATTAACCAGGTGGCCACGTTGGGCGTGCGCCAGGGGGACGAAATTGTGGTGACGGCGCAGGGGGAAGATGCGGCGGCGGCGTTGGCGGCGCTGCAAGCGTTGGTGGAAGCCAACTTTGGCGAGGGGGAGGCGGTCGCTCCTGAACCTGTCGCGCCTGCGGCGGCGGTAGATGCCGGCAATGACTGGACAGGCATCCCCGCCGCGCCAGGCATCGCCATCGGGCCTGTTTTTCAATACCGCCCCACCCTGCCGCCCGTGGTCGTGCGCGCCGTCAGCGACACAGCC
>CAZDSN010000569.1:2185-3256 GCA_964507675.1 uncultured Ardenticatenaceae bacterium
CTGCCCCATCCGACTGTGCTGGCAGCACGCGACCTGACGCCTTCAGATACCGCCCAACTGGACCCCAGACAGGTGTTGGGCATCTGCACCGAACTGGGCGGGGCTACTTCGCACAGCGCCATCCTGGCGCGCGCTCTGGGCATTCCGGCTGTGGCGGGCCTGGGACCACAGCTTCAATCTCTGGCAGATGGGCAGATTATTGGTCTGGATGGCAGCCAGGGGCGCGTCTGGACCCAGCCGGACGCACAAACAGCCGCCAGCCTGGCGCAGCAACGGCAAGCGTGGTTGGCGGCGCAGCAGCAGGCGTGCGCCGCCGGGCAGCAGCCCGCCGTCACCCAAGACGGGCGGCGGATTGAAATCGCCGCCAATATCGGCGGACCGCACGATGTGGCGGTAGCCCGCGAATATGGGGCAGAGGGGATAGGATTGTTTCGGACGGAGTTTCTGTTTCTGGATCGAGACACCGCCCCAGATGAGGCGGAACAGTTGGCTGCCTATCAGGCCGTGGCTCAGGCGATGGGGAATCGCCCGGTGATTGTGCGCACGTTGGATGTGGGCGGGGATAAGCCGCTGCCCTATCTGGACCTGGGGCCCGAAGAGAATCCTTTCCTGGGCTGGCGCGGTATTCGCTTTTGCCTGGATCGCCCGCAGGTGTTCAAGCTGCAGTTACGAGCCATTTTGCGAGCCAGCACGGGCGGGCGGCTGAAACTGATGTTCCCCATGATTGGAACGGTGGCGGAGGTGCGGGCAGCCAAGGGGCTATTGGCGGAGGTGCAGGCGGAACTGCGCGCCGCGGGCGAGCCGTTTGCAGCGGATATGGAAGTGGGGGTGATGATTGAAGTGCCGGCAGCCGTGGCCATGGCCGATCAACTGGCGCGGGAAGTGGATTTCTTTAGCATTGGCACGAATGATTTAACGCAGTACACGATGGCGGCAGACCGGGGGAATGCGAAGGTGGCGCATCTGGCACAGGCATTGCAGCCGGCGGTGCTGCGGCTGATTAAACAGACGGTAAAGGCGGGGCATGATGCCGGCATTTGGGTGGGCATGTGCGGCGAACTTGCCGGCAAT
>CAZDSN010000570.1:0-3256 GCA_964507675.1 uncultured Ardenticatenaceae bacterium
TTATAAAGTCGTTATGGACATCCACTGCGTCACCCGCTGGTCAAAATTTGATACCGTGTGGGAAGGCGTATCCTTGAAAACGCTGGTGGCTGAAGGCATTATTGTACCCAAACCCGAAGCCCGATTCGTTATTCAGCACTGCGAACAGGGCTACACGACCAACACCCCCCTGGACATGCTGCTCATGGACAACGTGTTGTTAGCCACCCATTTTGACGGGCAGCCTTTGGTGCCCGATCATGGTTACCCACTGCGTGTGGTCATTGGCAGTTTTGCCGACCGCAGTGAAGCGCGGACAGCCTATTTCTGGAAAGGGGGCAAGTGGCTGCGGGCATTAGAGTTCCGCGCTACCGATCAGCTTGGTTTCTGGGAGCGCAACGGCTACAACAACGAAGCCGACCCGTGGAAAGAACAGCGTTTCAGTTATCGCTGGTGATAATCTCCGGTCAAAGAAACCGAGTTTTTCATAAAAACTCGGTTTCTCCACCAGATTGGGCACAAATGCAGCGATAAAAATTCGTGTAATTCGTGGCAAAAAATCTTTCTGACTCTGGCCTGTCCAGGTTAGGGGAAGTCGAAAGAGTCCAGCGAAACAGCGTAATCAGCCGAGCCGTAGTTGAACTCTCCAATATGAATGGCATAGAAACCAGTCTCTGGCAACACGTAGCCAATCAGGAACTCCGGGAAACCTGCCTGACCATCATCTACCGGTTCGTCCAGCAGTTCAGTGGCATCAGGCCCAAACAATTCAAAGAAAACGTCTGCTTCGTTGTCATTGGGGGCCACCAGAATGGCAATGCTATCCCCTTCATTGCCCATAAAATGCCAGAAGTGATCGCTTTGCGGAGCCATCAGCACTGACTCCGCGTCGCCATACTGCAGCGTTCCCTTAAAGATAAACGCATACGCCGCGCTGTCCTGCAAAATCATGGAGTAACTCCCTGCCAGGCCAGCCGCTTCGCTGACGCGAATCAAATACGTGCCGGCGCCTGGCAAATTCGTCACCATAATTTCCGGCGCGCCGTTGTTGGCGCTGTTTTGCGTTTGCAGCACGTTGTTATTGCCGTCTAACACAGTCACCACCATGTCCATCATGACGGGCGAGGCCACATTAACGGTCAGGACGTCGCTGCTGGCAACCACAAACTGCCATTGGTGCGTCTCCCCCGGGGCCATTGTTTCCACTACCAGGTCTTGCGCCTCCAGCTCTCCTTTGTCCACCACGCTGCCAGATACAGTAGCGGTAGGCGTGGCGCTGGGGCCGGTTGTAGGAGTTACGGTCGGTGATGCTTTCGGGTCTGGTGTCTGGGTAATGGTCGGCGTCAGCGTCGGCGTAGCTGTTTCATTCGGGTTCGCGGTATGGGTGGCGGCCGGCGTGAACGTCGGCGTCTCCGTAGGCTGCTCAGGCGCGCGGGTAAGCGTAGGCGTGGCGCTGGGCTGCGCCCCGGAGGGGGGTGTTGGCGTAGCGGTAAAAGTAGCTGTGCCCGCCGGCGTCAATCCTGGGGGAACCGTCTGGGTTCCACTAAAAACAGCCGTCAGCAGTTCTGGCGGCACTTCAAAGGTGACCGGCAAATCGCCGAAATCAGCAGGAAGCGTGGGGAAACCCCCCAGGTCTGGGGGAAGCGTGGGAAATCCTCCCGATTCCGGCGGCAGCGTTGGCTGTCCTCCTTCAGCAGGAGGCAAAGGCGTGGCAGAGAGTTCGGCTACCGCCTGACCAATGGGCGTCAGAGTGGCATAGGTGATCGGGTTGGGAGCGATAATCTCGTCAATGTCCAGGTACCAGACTTCGCTGAGCGGCAAGTTCTTGCCGCACCCCACGGGACCGCGCCAGACCCACCAGCGTCCGGCGACGGTAATGGTCAGGCCATTGGATGCGACCCGTTCCAACTGCTCAAAACTGCCGCCAATGGAGACAGTCGCCTCCCCATCCGTCAAAATCCAGGGGGCAGGTGAACGCCGGGTGACGGTGGAGCACACCAGGGGAGCGGAACGGGAGAACTGCCCCGTAAGCCGCACACTCTGGCCCACGTAGGCGGCGGGATTCTGCGCCAGTTCCGCCAGCGAGACGGCGGCGGTTTCATTGAGCAGCGGCGGTGGTGTCCCTCCTGGAACCCACCCGGCAATGGGATTATCTGTTCCCCCTTCACGGCAGCTTATGAGCAAGAGGGTAACAAGGATAGCAGTCGTGAGCAAAATAAGTGTTGAACGGATGCGCATCATACCTGATTCCATGCCCATTGTACGTGCCTTCCATCAATCATACCAGCATTTGCCGCTGCCGCGACCAACGTTCATGGAGCAGTAAGGGAAGCTGACAACCTGTTAAACAGTAAGATGAGGTGTTGAATCAAGGCCCAAAAACGCGGCCAGGCGGGCCAGTTCCACCTCCAGTTCGCGCGTAAACGCCGGTTCGCCTGGACGTCCGTCCACAAAACCAACTTCGGCGACCAGGCGTCCCCTCATTATGGATACATTAGCCCAGCCGATGACCGCGTCCCGCCACAGCAGCGGCAGCGCGTAATACCCCCAGCGTCGCTTTGCCGGCGGCGTGTACGCCTCAAAACGATAGGGCCAGCCCCACAAATGCTCAAACCGCTGGCGGTCATAAACGATGGGATCAAAGGGGGCCAGCAGACGCACCTGTTCATCTACTTCCCTATTTACCGGCTGTTCTGCGGACCAGATGTAACCAACGCCGTCCACCTCAGTGCGCAGTAACAGACCTGTCTCGACCATCTGCGCCACGATTTTGCGGTGGTCTTGAATGCCGGCAATCCCATGTCGCAGGCGGTTCACCAGGTCGCGCAGCGTAAATTCGGTAACCGGCGCATACAAGCGCACCACCAGCAGCAGTAACGCTTGCAGACGGGCGTTGGCGTCGTAGGCGTTGGCGCGGGGCGGCGCGACCTCATAATAGCGTAGATTGCCTTCACGGCGGGCAACGCGCAAATGCCCGCGATAGTGGAGCATATCCAGCAGGCGCGTCGTCGCTTTGGCCTGTGTGCCCCAGCTTCCGGCTGTGCGGGCGCTGCTAAAATGGGTTTCCAGGTGACGGTGGTGGCAGGGGCCGTGGGTGTGCACAAAGGTCATCACCTCGTGCGCCAGGTCCGGATGTTCCTGTTCCACGCGCCAGGTGTGCTGGGGACGGGGGAGCAGCCAATCTAACGTCCGGGACGGCAAATAGCCGTAGACGTGCAAGAAGTCTTCCTCCAGGTTGTGCTCAGGATAGGTCTGTTCCAGGTCGCCAGCTTTATAG
>CAZDSN010000571.1:0-3248 GCA_964507675.1 uncultured Ardenticatenaceae bacterium
GCAAAATAACCAATTGCTGCGGCCGTAATGACTGAGTCGGGCTTTAAGGCTTCCTGAGCCGCGCCCGCCAACATCCCCAACCAACCGTGCGTTCGCTCATTAAGCCAATGCGTACTGCGGACACCCTGTCGCCAAAGCTTTATCATATCTATTTGGACCCGGCATGTTTGCGGAAACCTGATCAGGTCTGAAGGGAGAATGGTTTGGCAGATTCGGCCAGCGGAAGCAAACTGCCTTGCTCGGCGTTCGCTTGTAGAGCCGCTTGCAGCGTTGGTTCCGCTTTCTCAATCAGCCGGGTGAGCCGCTCCATGCTGCTGGTCACCAATGGCGGAGGCGGTTCATCCATCGCCTTGATAATAGCCCACACCTGTGCTTGTCGCTCTTTGAGGTCTGAAACCTGGTCCGCAGCCCCCGAAACAGCGCGGTGGCTGACCAGGTGGCTCCACAAAATTTGACAGGCGGCTGACAAGGGTGGCGCCACAACAATGCCCAGGAAACCATAAGCATCGGCCAGGGCAATGAGGATGACCATGGTCAGAATGGAATTGTACTGCTTGTGGTTGGAAAGGCGTGGCTCGACCCACCGTTTCAGAGCAGCCATGACGATGAGCGTATAGAGAACTGTAAACAGGGTAAGCGGCACACTGGTCAGCAACCCCACCACAAGCGGTGGAATCACCGCCAGGGGCGCCCGCACCACGGGTATCAACCAGGCCAGGGCGCCCATCAAGGCCAACAGCATCGGGTATGGTGAGCCTAAAAGCCAGTAACCCAGGCCGAACAGTAGCCCGGCCAGGAAGCTTTGGACCAGCTCGCTGCGGATGTAAGCCCCCATATCCTGCTCCACTGTCCGCCAAATATCGCGCATTTTTTTGCGCTGTCCCGCAGGGAGTAGCGAGAGCCAGAGTCGTTCAAAATGGATTTGATCCATGCTCCAATACAGGCTCAAGAACAGAACGATGAGTCCTCCGCTCAGGATGCTAAAAATGCCCTCCGTGAAGCCAAGTACGGCCGGTAACACAAGCTGTCCCTGATCGCCGATGACCGCTTCAAAAAGCTCACTCGGCGGCGGGAGTCGTGTATCCAGCAGTTGTTGGAATGAGCTGCCCTGCAACCACGCCGGCTGTCTCCACGCATTCTGCACGGACACCTGCTGAACTAACTCCTGAATGTCGCGCATGGCCGACCCAACGCTCAGGAAGAGTAAGAGACCAAAACCGCCCAGAGCAATTAGATAGAGTAAAATCGAGGCCAGACGGTGCGCCAGGTCCCGCCCAGACCGGCGCTTAACCAATGGACGTACCGCGGCCGCTAACGCCAGCGAGACCAGGAGGTAAACAACAACACTACGAAACTGCCACAGCAATACCAGCGCCAGCAATGTGGTCATGATGGCCGTACCGATCCATATCAGTTGTTTTGTCATAGCGCACCTGACGTACTGGCCTGACCCAACAGCATATCCAGGTCGGTTGTAATCGCCTCAATCTCATCCATCACCTGATCCATCTGCTTAACACTTTGATCCGAACCGTCCCGCGTCAGCCGCGACTGTTTGCGCAGGTCTTGAGCCAGGTCTTGCGCTTCATAACGCAACCGGCTGGCATAGTCGCGGCCGGCCGAGAGCTCTGGCTCTGTAGCCCCCGGATGAAAGATAAAACGATCCAGTAGGAGTTGGAGAATAGCTGCCATAGGAATCGCCATGAGCGCGCCGGCGATTCCCAGCAAAGAACTAAAGGCAAAAATCGCCAGCAAGGTGGTAAATGGATTGACTCCCACCGCCCGGCGCATGACGCGCGGCACCAGAACGCTGTTTTCCAGTTGCTGAATGACAAGTGTGGCCAAGATGACCCAGATCAGTTTGTCAGGGCCTATGGACAGGGCAACCAGCGCCGCCGGAATAGCCCCTAACAGCGGTCCAACAAAAGGGATCGCCTCCATTATGCCGGCCACAAATGCCAGAACCAGAACAGAGGGCAAGCCGATAAGCCAATAGGCAGCCAGGGCCATGATACCTATGATCAGGCAAAGGAGACCTTGCCCGGCAATGTAAGCGCCAACCTTCGTTTCTATGGCCGAAATCAGTTCGCTAATGCTCTCGCGCTGCCCCATCGGGACGAACAACAACAAGGACCGGATGGTTCTCGGCCCATCCAGCGTCCAGTAAAAAGCCAATAGCAGAATGACAACGGTCGTAAAGACAACAGTAGCCGCCGAGGCCACGTAACCCAGCACCTTCCCGGCTGAATCTAGCATCTCCTGTCCCGTCTGTGGAACCGTGAGTGGTAATGTGGCTGGCAGAACCGCCCTCAGGCTCTCCATCAATTGATTGGGGTGGTCAAAGATCCACCCGCGCAAACTTTGGTAATAATCAGGCAGGGCGGCCGTAATCGTTGCACCTTGCTCAGCAATCAACGGGAATAACAACAGCACAAAGCCGATGAGCAAGGCAAAGAGCAGGAAGTAAACAAGAATGACCCCGGCTACCCCGGGGATACCTCTCCGTTGCAGCCAGACGACAACAGGTCTGAGCATCGTGCCCATGACGATGGCGATAAACAAGATGAAAAGAACCTGGTGAAACCGGTAAAGAAGCCAGAAGCTCAGGCCAACGGAAACGAGAATGAGCGTGGCCCACACGACCCGCCAGAATGTCCAATTATACGATTGCGAAGAAAAAGCATTCGACATTTCATTCTCCGGGTTACGCTTCGCCTTCCACGTTTGTTGGGCTTATTTGTCCGCTTTGAGACCCACCCATTCAAGATAGAGTGACAAGGCTTAGTAATTGTGCGGGCGCAACCAGTTGCGTAGCCTGAACCTGTCGAAGCCGGGCCAGGTTTCGACATGCTCAGCTCCCGAGAAGTGACAAGATTTATACCATTGTCAATTCTGTCTGTATGACATTGAACAGGGTATCTATGTCGTAGGGTTTCTGCAAAAAAGTGGGCAACTCTCGTTCTCCAAAACGAAGCCTGACCTCTGCCTGGCTCAGACTTGATGAAACGATCACCTTGACCTGGGGCGCGATTTGCTGCAAGTTTTCGTAAGTCTGTTCGCCGTTCATCACCGGCATGTTCATATCAAGCAAAATAAGGCTAATACGCTGCCGCTGCTGCTGGAAAAACTGCACACCCTCATGCCCATTGGCCGCGGTGTATACAGGCATCTCTGTGAGAAACACGAGGACCTCGGTTAGCGCTTCGCGTATGGTTATGTCATCGTCAATCACAAGAATGGCGCCTACT